>NZ_DDHH01000098.1:4455-6164 GCF_002338015.1 Rhizobium sp. UBA1881 | reverse complement strand
CCGCCGGCGCCGGCGATGATGACCTTGAAGCCTTCCGACTTCGCACCCTTGGCGAACTCGACCATGCGATCGGGCGTGCGATGTGCCGATATGATCCTTGCGTCATAGGGGATCTCGAGCGCCTCCAGCGTATCGGCGGCGTTCTTCATGGTCTCCCAATCGGACTGGCTTCCCATGATGATGGCAACGGTCGGTCTGTCTGTCATCGTCACGACACTTCCTTCAAGCAATGATACCGGGCTTCAGGCGATGATATCCGGGATGATCTGGTCTTCGAGCTTCGACAGCTTGTCCTTGATAACAAGCTTCTTTTTCTTCATGCGCTGAACGCGCAGCGCATCGCAGCCAGTCGCGATCATGGCGTTGATGGCGACATCGTAGTCCTCATGCTCCTGGCGCAGGCGCGCCACCATGAGCCTGACTTCCGCCTGTTCCTGATCCGGCATACGCATTCCCCATGATCGTCTTCAGACCTTCTCCGGCCTGTCGCTAATTTTTGCAAGCTCCTATCACCAAATAGCGGTAACGGCTAGTTAGTCTCGATCATGAATTTGCCACGCTCTCTCCTTGTTTTCGCCTTCGACAAGCCTTCAAAAATGTGTCACAGTTTGAGGGTTGACGCCTTGGATCTCCGGCGGTGTTGGCTGGAGAAAGGCTAGAGGAAGGAAGGGTCATATGACTGTTCAAGCTCATCTTGAATCACTCCAGAAGAAGCATGGCGCTCTCGAAGACGAGCTCCATTCACTGATGGCATCCCCCTCCAGAGACGACCGTGAGGTTGCCGAGTGCAAGCGCAGGAAGCTGCGCATCAAAGACGAGATTGAGCGTCTCAAATCATCCGTACACTAAGCAGGATAGAACGTTACAGGGCGTGGTCGATGCGGAACAAAGGGTAAATATCGCAATATAACCAGTTGTTTAGTAGTCTGTCGCGTCCATTGGAATGTTCCTGCGCGTCGGTTGCCGAAAAGGTCGCAGCCGGCGCGTTTTCATGTCCGGACGGCGTTATGCCCAGAACTGATCCAGCCAGAGATTGAGCCGGTCGAAGCCGCGATTGTTGACCGCGTAGATGCGCTTCGTGCCATCGGCGGTGACCGAGACGAGGTCGCAATCGAGCAGTGCCTTGAGGTGCTGGGAGACGGCCGGACGGCTGATCGGAAGGCCTTCGGCGAGCTCGTTGACGGTGCGCGGCGAGCGTCGCAATTCCTCCAGCAGGAAGCGCCGGTGAGGGTCGGCAATCGCAGTGAAAGGGTCCACGTTCGACATGGCGAAAAGCTACGTCAATCGGAGAATTAGGGCAAGCGAATTGTGCGCCGCAACAAGTCCCTTAAGGCCTGAAATCCAAGGCCTTCGCGGGCGATCAGGACGGCCGCGATCAGCGCCATCGCATACATGAAGGGATAGAAGATTTTCGGCTGCATGCGCTTCACGCACCAGGCGCCGGCGATGGTGGCAAGCGGCGCGAAAGGGAGCAGCGTGGCGGAGGCTGCGAGGTTCTGGGTGTCGAGCTGGCCGAGCGCGAAATAGGGGACCAGCTTGACGGCGTTGAGGATCGCGAAGAAGCGGGCGCTGGTGCCGGTATATTCGCGCGGCGGCATCTGCAGCGGCAGCACATAGATCTGGAACGGCGCGCCGCCGGCGTGTGCCACGAAGCTGCCGTAACCGGAAAAGGTGCCCCAGAGTGTGGCGCGGACCGGCCGCTGGCCATG
>NZ_DDHH01000098.1:3802-4264 GCF_002338015.1 Rhizobium sp. UBA1881 | reverse complement strand
GGCGGCACGATCTTTCCTCTGCCGGGGCCGAAGTTGTTCCAGAAATAGCGCAGGCAAAAGAGGATGGTGACGATGCCGATGACGACGCGCAAGACGCTGCCGGGGACGAGTGCGGAGGTCGCCCAGCCAAGCGCGATGCCGGCCAGCGCGCCCGGGAGCATGATCTTCAGCGTCGTCCAATCGCCATGCTTGCGCCAGATGACCAGCGATATCATGTCCATGAAGATCAGGATCGGCAGCAGGATGGCGGCGGCCTGCACGGGGGAGACGACGAGAGCCAGAAAAGGCAATCCGATCAGCGACAAGGCGTCGCCCATACCGCCCTTCGCGAGGCCGACGAGAATGACGGCGGGAATGGCGGCGTAGTAAAATGACACGTCCATCGGCATGCTTTTGAAGTCCTCCCCTTGCCAGCCCGGTCTAACGGAATTACTCACACAAAACGAGTGCGGAGCTGCCGGC
>NZ_DDHH01000098.1:3168-3625 GCF_002338015.1 Rhizobium sp. UBA1881 | reverse complement strand
AACGGCGAAATCCGCTGGAAATGGAAAGAGTTCATGAGCGAACCTGAAAACCGCTGCCGCCTGGTGCTGATCGTGCCCGATATCGCCGATGCCGATGAGCAGGCGAAAATCGTCGGCGATGCGCTGAAGGGCGGCGATGTCGCCTCGATCATCCTGCCGCAATACGGGCTTGGGGACGGCGAGTTTCAGAAACATGCCGAAAAGATCGTGCCGCTGGCGCAGAACGCGGGTGCGGCGGCGCTGCTTGCCGGCGACAGCCGGGTCGTTGGACGCACCAAGGCGGATGGCCTGCATATCACTGGCGGTGCGGCGGAGATTTCCGAGGCGGTCGAGAAATATGCCGACAAGCTGATCGTCGGCGGCGGCAATGCGGCCGACCGGCATCATGCGCTCGAGATCGGCGAGGAGCGTCCCGAATATGTCTTCTTCGGCAAGCTCGAAGGCGACATCAAGCCGG
>NZ_DDHH01000098.1:2518-2948 GCF_002338015.1 Rhizobium sp. UBA1881 | reverse complement strand
CGAAGGCGACATCAAGCCGGAGGCGCATCCGAAGAACCTCGCGCTTGCCGAATGGTGGGCCTCGATGATCGAGATCCCGTGCATCGTCATGGGCGGCACCGATCCGGCCTCGGCGCTTGCTGTTGCCGAGAGCGGGGCGGAATTCGTGGCCATGCGTCTTGCCGTTTTCGGCGAGCCGGCGCGTGCCGCCCTTGTCGTTGCCGAAATCAACGCACTTCTTGACGAAAAAGCGCCACGGTTTGAGGGTTGATATCGCCCTCATGCCCATGCTGACACGCCATTTGCGCCTTTCTCTTCTTGCCGCCGCCACATGTGTGGCGGTTTTCGCGCATGGCGCATCGGCCCAGCAGGTCGACAATATGGTCACGCGGCCGCTCACCGGCGCGCCGGAAACGCTGAAATCCGGCCGCGCGCAGCCGGATGGGGTAAC
>NZ_DDHH01000098.1:1120-2306 GCF_002338015.1 Rhizobium sp. UBA1881 | reverse complement strand
CCGTCCACCGGTGTCGGTGTGTTCGATCGCATGGGTGCGAAGCTTCCCGATCTGCCGGCCGAGAAGGACTATCACGGCAAGGTCGATGACGCCTATGGCGCCTATCAGCGCGGCTACTACCTGACGGCGATGGGGATTGCGCTGCCGCGCGCTCAGCTTGGCGATGCGGCAGCGCAGACGCTGATGGGTGAACTGTTGGCGGATGGCCTCGGCGTCAAGCGCGACGCGAAGGCTGCTGCCTTCTGGTACGGAAAGGCGGCCGAGGGCGGTGATCCGGCGGCGATGTTCAAATACGCGCTCATCCTGATGGAAGGCCGCATCGTCAAGCGCGACAAGACGCTTGCCGACACCTACATGCGCAAGGCGGCGGAGGCCGGCAATGCGTCGGCTGAATTCAACTGGGGACAGATCCTGGTGGCCGACAATCCCGGCGACAAGGGGTTGAAGCTGGCGCTGCCGTTCTACGAGAAATCGGCCGAGAAGGGCGTCGCCGACGCCCAATACGCGGTGGCGGAGATCTACTCGTCGCTGCCCGATCTGCCGCCCGAGAAGAAGCAGCTTGCCCGCGAATGGATGGCGCGCGCCGCACATGCTGGGTTCGACACCGCGCAGCTCGATCTCGGCGTCTGGTTCGTCAACGGAACCAATGGCCCGCGCGATTTCGAAAAGGGCTTCCAGTGGCTGAGGATCGCCGCCAATGACGGCAACGTGGTTGCGCAGAATAAGCTGGCGCATCTCTATATCAACGCGCTCGGCACAAAGCCGGATCCTGTCGAGGCTGCCAAGTGGTATGTGCTCTCGCGCCGTGCCGGTCTGCCCGACCCGGCGCTCGAGGATTTCTACCTCGGTATCGAGGAAGAGCAGCAGAAGGCGGGGATCGAAGCCGCCAACAAGTTCCGTCGCCTGCGCTGATCGCGCTCTAGCGTTTTAGAAGAGCGCGTCCTCGAACAGGTCTTCGTCGCTCGTCGCTGCACTTGCCGGCTCGGGTTCGGCTGCGGCCGTCTCTTCGACAGCCGCGATGATGTCGCGGTGGACATTGCGCTCCTGCACCATCGTGTAGAGCTTGAAGATCTTGCGATCGAGCGGGGCGATGGCTTCGGCCAAGTCCGAGATATCGGCGATCTCGGCGCCGGCGGCATCTTCCAGCGTATCGGCGCAGCCTGCCAGCACATCGCCGAGGTCCCGC
>NZ_DDHH01000098.1:551-1004 GCF_002338015.1 Rhizobium sp. UBA1881 | reverse complement strand
ACAACGCCGAGGTCCTTCTGGAAATCGAGCGTGCCGATCAAAAGGTTGATCTTGCCGGCGACCTCGCGGCCGTGTTCGGACAGTGTCTTCAGCTCGGCTTCCATCGTATCGGCGGCGGTGCGGATATCGGCGACGGCGGTCGTCAGGTTTTCAGCAAGGCCGCCTGATGCCGTCTCGCTCGCTGGGGCCACACGACCGGCGGCTTCCTCCAGCGCCGGCAGGCCGTTGACGATGGCGTCGGCGCTGTCATCCAGCTTGCCGGCGAAGATGCGCAGTTCGGCCGTGACGACGTTGATCGACTTGCCGGCTTCGCCAAGACGGCTGCAGCGCAGATTGGTGTTCAGCGCCATGTAATGGATGTCGGTCTTCACCGCCTTGATGTTGCCGATCGCTTCCAAAAGCTTCGCGGTGGTGTCGCGGGTCGACTGGCTGACCTGGTCGGCCTTGAGGGTG
>NZ_DDHH01000098.1:0-441 GCF_002338015.1 Rhizobium sp. UBA1881 | reverse complement strand
GGCGTCGACCTGCTTGACGATCTCATGGGCTGCCGAGACGCTGGATTCGAGCGCGCGGATGAAGTTGCCCTGGCCGCCGCCGCTCATCTGGTCGCGCAGCCGCATGATCTCCTGCGTGTCGTGGCCGAAGCTTGCGATCGTCTTGACGACGTTCTGGGAATCGCGGTGAAAATCGCGGCACATCTCGTTCATCTGCGCAGCCGTCAGGTGCTGGATGACATTCTGCAGGCGCGCGCGGGCGTCGGCATCAAGGCCGCGGCCGTCCTCGCTGTCGAGGAATTCGTCGAGGAGCGTAAACGTGCTCTGCACGTGCTCGATGCGCTGGCGGGTGATGTCGCCGATCTGCAGCGCCGACAGGGTCGAGGCGACCTTGCTCTGCACGCCTCTGGCTACCGCGCCGACGTCGCGGGCAATGGCGGCGAGGTTCTGGCGGTGCTCGGC
>NZ_DDHH01000202.1:0-10114 GCF_002338015.1 Rhizobium sp. UBA1881 | reverse complement strand
TGCCCTCGGCCCAGGTCTCCAGGCGCTTCGCCCAGGCTTTCAGCTCCTTCGGCGGATAGCAGGTCTTGATCTCGTCCGAGCCCTTCTGCAGGCGGGTATAGACGAAATCGGCGGTGACATCCGCCACCATCGGATAATCGAAATGCTCAGCGACCACAGGGGCGACGCCGTATCTCGCAAGCAGCGCCACGAACTCCGGCACCTTGAAGCTGTCGTGACGGACTTCGACGACATGCTTCAGCGGCAGGCCATCCTGCTTGTCCGGCAAAAGCTTGAGGAAGCCCTCGAAATCCTCAGGCTCGAACTTCTTCGTCGGCGCGAACTGCCAGAGGATGGGGCCGAGATGCGGGCCGAGTTCGACGATGCCCTGGCCGAGAAAACGCTCGACCGATTCACCGGCCTCGGAGAGGATCTTGCGGTTGGTGCTGAAGCGACTGGCCTTGAGCGAAAAGATGAAACCCTCTGGCACATCTGCGGCCCATTTGGCGAAGGTCTCGGGCTTCTGAGAGCTGTAATAGGTGCCGTTGACCTCGATGACCTTCAGCTGCCGGCTGGCATAATTCAGCTCGTCCTTCTGCTTCAGCGTGGACGGGAAGAAGTGGTTGCGCCAGGGCTCGAATGTCCAGCCGCCGATGCCGACGCGAATGGTGCCGGGGTTTGTCATGACTTCAATCCATCCTGTTTGTTTTCGCCAAAACCGCTCTTCGGATAGTCAGCCTCGCGCGGCACGAGCCGGTAAACGCGTCCATCCTTCTCGGCACCTTCGAAATCATGCTCACGAAGAGCCCGACGTACGCGATCCAGCTTGCGGATATCCTCCGGGCTTACCGTCGGGGACCATTCGCCACCGTCGTCGTGAAGCTCCACGATGACCTCCGCGGCATACTCCCCCTCACGAATGAGCTGCGACGCCTGTCTCGTCATTACGGCTTCCTCCTGGTGAAATCGTCATTCCAGCGATCTGGATCTGGAATGTATGCTGTTATCAACACCGCCGGCTCGGATGCGCCTGATGGGATGCCCCAAAGCAAATGTATGGGCCTTCCCCGCTCGTCCGTCTGCAGGACCAGAACACAGGGTCCCTTGTGATAGTCCGGATACTCCTCCACGACCACCGCCGCAGCTATATCCATCACCAACGTCTCGATCAGCAGATCGTCGTTCAACAACTCCTGCAGCGCGTGTGCCGAGACCCTGAACTTGCCGTCAGCGATCAACACACGCACCGTGGAGAGGATATCGCTCACTCCGCCGCCTGCACCTTCTTCACCGGCCGCCGTTCCAGCAGTTCCTTCAGAAACTGGCCGGTATAGGAGCGCTTCTCCTTGACGATCGCCTCGGGCGTGCCAGACGCCACGATCTCGCCGCCGCCGTCGCCGCCTTCGGGGCCGAAGTCGAGGACCCAGTCGGCGGTCTTGATGACTTCGAGGTTGTGCTCGATGACGACAACCGAGTTGCCCTGGTTGACCAGTTCGTGCAGCATTTCGAGCAGCTTCGCCACGTCGTGGAAGTGCAGGCCTGTTGTCGGCTCGTCGAGAATGTAGAGCGTGCGGCCGGTCGAGCGCTTCGAGAGTTCCTTGGCGAGCTTGACGCGCTGGGCTTCGCCGCCCGACAGGGTGTTCGCCTGCTGACCGACCTTGATGTAGCCGAGGCCGACATCGAAGAGGGCCTGCAGCTTATCGCGCACGGCGGGGACGGCTGCGAAGAACTCGACGCCTTCCTCGACGGTCATGTCCAAAACGTCGGCGATCGACTTCTGCTTGAAGGTGACGTCGAGCGTTTCGCGGTTGTAGCGCTTGCCGTGGCAGACGTCGCAGGTGACGTAGACGTCAGGCAGGAAGTGCATTTCGATCTTGATGACGCCGTCGCCCTGGCAGGCCTCGCAGCGTCCGCCCTTGACGTTGAAGGAGAAGCGGCCGGGCTGGTAGCCGCGCGCCTTTGCTTCCGGCAGGCCGGCGAACCAGTCGCGGATTGGCGTGAAGGCGCCGGTATAGGTGGCCGGGTTGGAGCGCGGGGTGCGGCCGATCGGCGACTGGTCGATGTCGATGACCTTGTCGATGTGCTCGAAGCCGTCGATGCGGTCGTGATCCGCCGGGATTTCGCGCGCGCCCATGACGCGGCGGGCGGCGGACTTGTAGAGCGTCTCGATCAGGAAGGTGGACTTGCCGCCGCCGGACACACCCGTGACCGCCGTGAAGACGCCGAGCGGGATCGATGCCGTGACGTTCTTCAGGTTGTTGCCGCGGGCGCCGACGACCTTGATTTCCTTGCCCTTCTTCACCTTCCGGCGCTCTTCGGGAACGGTGACGCCGAGTTCGCCCGACAGGTATTTACCGGTCAGTGACTTCGGGTTGGCCATGATATCCTGCGGTGTGCCGTGGGCAATCACCTGGCCGCCGTGAATGCCGGCGGCGGGGCCGATATCGACGACGTCGTCAGCCTGCAGGATGGCGTCCTCGTCATGCTCGACTACAATGACGGTGTTGCCGATATCTCGCAGGTGCTTCAGCGTTTCGAGCAGGCGGGCGTTGTCGCGCTGGTGCAAGCCGATCGACGGCTCGTCGAGCACGTAGAGAACGCCGGTGAGGCCGGAGCCGATCTGCGAGGCCAAGCGGATGCGCTGGCTTTCGCCGCCCGAGAGCGTGCCGGAGTTGCGCGAGAGGCTTAGATATTCGAGGCCGACGTCGTTCAGAAAGCGCAGGCGGTCCCTGATCTCTTTCAGGATGCGGACGGCGATCTCGTTCTGCTTGGCGTTGAAGCTGTCAGGCAGCGTTTCGAACCAGTCGCGGGCGATGCGGATCGACATATCCGTAACCTGGCCGATGTGCAGCTTGTTGACCTTCACGGCCAGCGCTTCCGGCTTCAGGCGGAAGCCATTGCAGGACGGGCAGGGTGCTGCCGACATGTAGCGTTCGATCTCCTCGCGCGCCCAGGCGCTGTCGGTTTCCTTCCAGCGGCGTTCGAGGTTGGTGATGATGCCTTCGAAATTCTTGTGCGTCGTATAGGAGCGGGCGCCGTCGACGTAGTGGAACTCGATCTTTTCCTCGGTGCCGTTGAGGATGACGTCCTGCGCCTTGGCGGAGAGGTCGTTCCAGCGGGCGCCGAGCTTGAAGCCGAAATGCTTGCCGAGCGCTTCCAGCGTCTGGTTGTAGTAGGGCGAGGACGACTTGGCCCAGGGGGCAATCGCGCCGTCGCGCAGCGTGCGCTCGGGTTCCGGCACGATCAGGTTGGCGTCGATCTTCTGCTGCGCGCCGAGGCCGTCGCAGGTCGGGCAGGCGCCGGCCGGATTGTTGAAGGAGAAGAGACGCGGCTCGATCTCCGAGATGGTGAAGCCGGAGACCGGGCAGGCGAATTTTTCCGAGAAAAGCACGCGCTCGTGCGTTTCGTTGAGCGACTTGTTGGCCGAGCCGCCGGCGGCGGTCTCCTCGACAGGTAGCGGCTTGTCAGCGAATTCGGCTATAGCGAGACCGTCGGCGAGCTTCAGCGAGGTCTCTAGGCTGTCGGCAAGACGCGCCGAGACATCGGCGCGCACGACCACGCGGTCGACGACGATATCAATGTCGTGCTTGTATTTCTTGTCGAGCGCGGGGGCATCGGCGATCTCGTAGAACTGGCCGTCGATCTTGACGCGCTGGAAGCCCTTCTTCATGAGCTCCGCGAGTTCCTTCTTATACTCGCCCTTGCGGCCGCGCACGAGCGGCGCCAGGATGAAGAGACGCGTGCCTTCCTCGAAGGCGAGGATGCGGTCGACCATCTGGCTGACGGTCTGGCTCTCGATCGGCAGGCCGGTGGCCGGCGAATAGGGAACGCCGACGCGCGCGAAGAGCAGGCGCATGTAGTCGTAGATCTCGGTGACGGTGCCAACCGTCGAGCGCGGGTTGCGCGAGGTCGTCTTCTGCTCGATCGAGATCGCCGGCGAGAGGCCGTCGATCTGGTCGACATCGGGCTTCTGCATCATCTCGAGGAACTGGCGGGCATAGGCCGACAGGCTCTCGACATAGCGGCGCTGGCCCTCGGCATAGATGGTGTCGAAGGCGAGCGAGGATTTGCCCGATCCCGACAGGCCCGTCATGACGATCAGCTTGTTGCGCGGCAGATCGAGGTCGATGCCCTTCAGATTGTGCTCGCGCGCGCCACGGATTGAAATCGTCTTCAGTTCGCTCATCGTCTTCTGCTTCAATGTCTCGGGGGGATAAGAAGAGCCTTTATGTAGTGATGCCGGCTGGCGAGTCGAGGCTGAATATCCCTGTGGTTCACGCTTTTCGATTCCGTTGACACGATGATAATGATAAAATAGAACAAATAAAGAACAAATTTCGTTGTGGATTAACGAAGCTCAACCGCACACCGGCGAAGGCCGATGGGGTAAGGTGTTGTCAATTTCGTTGCGCATGTTGCGGGCTTCGCAATATCGGCAACACGACAAGAAGGTGAAAAGTATGGCTGGCAGCGTGAACAAGGTAATTCTGATCGGAAACGTGGGCGCAGACCCCGAAATCCGTCGGACGCAGGACGGCCGGCCGATCGCCAACCTCCGTATCGCGACCTCGGAGACCTGGCGCGACCGCAATTCCGGCGAGCGTCGCGAAAAGACCGAGTGGCACACCGTGGTCGTCTTCAACGAAGGCCTGTGCAAGGTCGTCGAGCAGTACGTCAAGAAGGGCGCCAAGCTCTATATCGAAGGCGCGCTGCAGACCCGCAAGTGGCAGGACCAGCAGGGCCAGGATCGTTATTCCACGGAAGTCGTGCTGCAGGGCTTCGGCTCGACGCTGACGATGCTCGATGGACGCGGCGAAGGCGGTGGCGAGCGTTCTGGCGGCGGTTACGGCGGTGGCCGTGGCAGCAATGCCGGTGGTGGTGATTTCGGTGGTGGCGGCGGCTATGGCGATGATTACGGTTCGCCTTCGCAGTCGTCGGGCCGTGGCAGCTCGGGCGGTGGTGCATCTTCCGGCGGTGGCGGCAATTTCTCGCGCGATCTCGACGACGATATTCCGTTTTGATCGAACGACAGACGGAAAGGTTTCAGACGGCGCGCCTCGGGGTGCGCCGTTTGCGTTTTAACTGAAAGCTCAGACGGCCGAGGGAACGAGGTTCATCGCCGACTTGATGCCATCGACGACGAACTGGGTTGCCAAGGCGGCGAGGATGACGCCGAGTAGGCGGGTCAGGATGGCGCGGCCGGTGACGCCGAGGAAGCGGTCCAGCCTGTCGGCGATCAGGAGCGCCAGGAAAAGCAGCAGCAGGCTTGCGGCGATCACGATGATCAGCTGCGCCAGCTCGAACGCCGTCTGCATCGAGCCTGCGATCAAGATCGTTGCCGAGATCGCGCCCGGGCCTGAGATCAGCGGGATCGCCAGCGGGAAGACGGCGATGTTCTGGATGTGGTCGACGGTGATCGCCGCTGTGCCAGTTTTCTCTTTGCGATCCTGGCGCTTCTCGAACACCATTTCGAAGGCGATCCAGAAGAGCAGCAGGCCGCCCGCGATGCGGAAGGCGCCGATCGAAATGCCGAGCACGCCCAGCACGCTCGATCCGAAGAGCGCGAAGACGGCGAGAATGATGAAAGCGATGATCGTGCCGCGCAGCGCCACCTGCTTGCGCTGGGCTCTGCTCATGCCGACCGTGAGGCCGAGAAAGATCGGTGCGAGACCCGGCGGATCGATCGTGACGAGCAGGGTTGTAAAGGCATTGATCAGTTGGTCGGCGCTTGCCATCATGTCTCCGTATACCCATATCCGGGCTTGGTTTTCGCGCGATTGTGATGTGGGCAAACCGATTTTGCAAATGGCGCGGCGTGCGTGGTGGCGATTGGGGCGTATAAGCCTCGTTTTGCCCTGATTAGACCGTAAAAGCCTGTTCAAAACTTCCTGCAAAATTGGCTTAGGAACAGCCTTTCCGCTATAAATCTTCAAGTGATTCTAGAAGAGATGTGATCCATTTTGACTGAGCAAACACCCCCCGGCGGCGGGAAGCTCCCGCCAGGCATCGAGCCCATCTCCATTATGGAGGAAATGCAGCGGTCGTATCTCGATTACGCGATGAGCGTCATCGTCAGCCGCGCGCTTCCTGACGTGCGCGACGGCCTCAAGCCCGTGCACCGGCGCATCCTCTACGGCATGTCCGAGCTCGGCATCGACTGGAACAAGAAATACGTCAAATGCGCCCGCGTGACCGGGGACGTGATGGGTAAATACCATCCGCACGGCAACACCGCGATCTACGACGCGCTGGCGCGTATGGCGCAGGACTGGTCTCTTCGCCTTCCTCTCATCGACGGCCAGGGCAACTTCGGCTCCGTCGATGGCGATCCGCCGGCGGCCGAACGCTACACCGAATGCCGTCTCGAGAAGGCCGCGCATTCGCTGCTCGACGATCTCGACAAGGAAACCGTCGATTTCCGCGACAACTACGACGGCACGCTCTCCGAGCCCGTGGTCGTTCCGGCGAAATTCCCGAACCTGCTCGTCAACGGCGCCGGCGGTATCGCCGTCGGCATGGCGACCAACATTCCGCCGCACAATCTCGTCGAAGTCATCAATGGCTGTATCGCGCTGATCGACGATCCGGCGATCGAACTGCCCGAGATGATGCAGATCATCCCCGGTCCAGACTTCCCGACCGGCGCCAAGATCCTCGGCCGCTCCGGCATCCGCTCGGCTTACGAGACGGGCCGCGGTTCGGTGATCATGCGCGGTGTCGCGACCATCGAGCCGATGCGCGGTGATCGCGAACAGATCATCATCACCGAGATCCCGTATCAGGTGAACAAGTCGACGATGATCGAGAAGATGGCCGAGTTGGTGCGCGACAAGCGCATCGAAGGCATCTCCGACCTGCGCGATGAATCCGACCGTCAGGGTTACCGCGTCGTCGTCGAGCTGAAGCGTGACGCCAATGCCGACGTCATCCTGAACCAGCTTTATCGCTACACGCCGCTGCAGACCTCGTTCGGCTGCAACATGGTGGCGCTGAACGGCGGCAAGCCGGAGCAGCTGCAGCTGCTCGACATGCTACGCGCCTTCGTTTCGTTCCGCGAGGAAGTCGTTAGCCGGCGTACGAAATTCCTGCTGCGCAAGGCTCGCGAGCGCGCGCACGTCTTGGTCGGTCTGGCGATTGCTGTCGCCAATATCGACGAAGTCATCCGCGTCATCCGCCAGGCGCCGGATCCGCAGTCGGCTCGCGAAGAACTGATGACCCGCCGCTGGCCGGCGCATGACGTCGAAGGCCTGATCCGGCTGATCGACGATCCACGCCACCGCATCAACGAAGACATGACCTACAACCTCTCGGAAGAGCAGGCACGGGCCATTCTCGAACTGCGTCTCGCCCGTCTGACGGCCCTTGGTCGTGACGAAATCGGCGACGAACTCAACAAGATCGGCGAGGAAATCAAGGATTACCTCGATATCCTGTCGTCCCGCGTGCGCATACAGTCGATCGTCAAGGACGAGCTCGCTGCTGTCCGCGACGAGTTCGGCACGCCGCGCCGCACCGAGATCATGGATGGCGGCCTCGAGATGGACGATGAAGACCTCATCGCCCGCGAGGACATGGTCGTCACCGTCTCGCATCTCGGCTACATCAAGCGTGTGCCGCTGACGACCTACCGCGCGCAGCGCCGCGGCGGCAAGGGTCGCTCCGGCATGACCACACGTGACGAAGATTTCGTTAGCCAGCTATTCGTGCTAAACACGCATACGCCGGTTCTGTTCTTCTCGTCGCGCGGCATCGTCTACAAGGAAAAGGTCTACCGCCTGCCGATCGGCACGCCGACCTCGCGCGGCAAGGCGATGATCAACATGCTGCCGCTCGCTCCAGGCGAGCGCATCACCACCATCCTGCCGCTGCCGGAGGACGAGGACAGCTGGGCAACGCTCGACGTGATGTTCTCGACGACGCGCGGCACCGTGCGCCGCAACAAGCTCAGCGACTTCGTCCAGGTCAACCGCAACGGCAAGATCGCGATGAAGCTCGAGGAAGAGGGCGACGAAATCCTCTCCGTCGAGACCTGCACCGAGCATGACGACGTGCTGCTGACGACGGCACTCGGTCAGTGCATCCGCTTCGCGGTCGATGACGTCCGCGTCTTCGCGGGTCGCAACTCGATCGGCGTACGAGGGATCAACCTCGGCGATAACGACCGCATCATCTCGATGACGATCGTCGGCCATGTCGATGCCGAGCCGTGGGAACGCGCCGCCTATCTCAAGCGCGCCGCCAACGAGCGTCGCCTGACGACGGGCGAGGCCGAGGAAATCGCGCTGGTTGGCGAGGAAGTCACCGAAGAGGGACAGCTGAGCGACGAGCGCTACGAAGAGCTGAAGGCACGCGAACAATACGTGCTGACGGTCTCCGAGAAGGGCTACGGCAAGCGGTCTTCCTCTTACGACTTCCGCATCTCCGGCCGTGGCGGCAAGGGCATTCGCGCCACCGACACGTCGAAGACGGGCGAGATCGGCGAACTCGTCGCTGCCTTCCCTGTCGATGACAACGACCAGATCATGCTGGTTTCGGATGGTGGTCAGCTCATCCGCGTGCCTGTCGGCGGTATCCGCATCGCCAGCCGCGCGACCAAGGGTGTGACCATCTTCTCGACCGCCAAGGACGAGAAGGTCGTATCGGTCGAGCGCATCCGCGATCCGGAAGACGAGGTCGAGGAAGGTACCGAGAACGGCGAGGAAACCGCCGTTGCGCCGGGCGAAGAGCCGACCGCAGAGGCTGGCGACGAGACGCCGCCGGACGCCGAGGCGTAAGAGTTTCCGCGCACCGGTTTTCGGTGAGTGGATATGAATTGAAGAGAAGGGCCGGACCTTATGGGTTCGGCCCTTTTTGTTTGAGTTGCGGAGGCCTTGGCGCCGCTCTCAGCGACGCGCGGATGTCGGTGGCTCCGCGGAAGGCGAAAGAGATGTTGTTTTTCTTGGTAAATCCCTGGGTTGCAGTCCTCATTGTTTTTGGTGAATATTCCTCATGATGCAACCAAATGGCGATTCGCTGGCATGATGGGGGAGATCTGCCTGCCGATCGCTCGATGACCAGTAGGAGGACGTCATGCACCCGTATTTGCTGCAATCGCAAGAGACCGCGCGAGCCTTGGATCGCCTTGACGCGGCCGACATCGCGCAGAAGCGGATGCTCGTCATATCGGCCGCGAGAGCGATCCATCGCATGCATGCCGAGCTGGGCATCGATCTCGCCCAGAACGAGCTACGGCGCGGCCATATCGTCTACGACCTCGCGGAACTTGCAACGCTGATCGATGACGGCGTGCCGGATCATGTGGTGGCCTCCGGGCTGAAGGAGGCTGCTGAAGTGATAGCAAGTCTTTGCCATTTACTGACGGAGAATGCTGCCGCGGAGTGAGTTTTCGACGCCGTAATCGGACGCGCCAGTGATGACCTTCGGGCATTGCCGCCCAGTCACCCAAACAAAAAAGGCCGCATCGTTTCCGATGCGGCCTTTTTGCTTGTTTCTCGTTGCGCCTTAGTTCAGGCGGCCTGCCGCGTGGGCGAGCATGGTGTAGACCTTGCCGGTGTCGGAGGTCAGGTAGGACTGGGTGATCGTCCGGTCGCGGTCGGTGCGGGCGACGTCGGCGAGCAGCTTTTCGAAGTCGGCGATGTAGCGGTTGACGGCGGTGCGGAATTCCGGCTCGCGGTCATACTTGTGCTTGATCTCGTCGAAGGTCTGCTGGCCCTTGAGCGTGTAGAGGCGGCGCGTAAAGACGTCGCGCTCGCCGCGCTGGTAGCGGCGCCAGAGATCGACCGAGGCATCGTGATCGATGGCGCGGGCAATGTCGACGGAGAGCGAGTTCAGCGATTCCACGACGTGGCGCGGATTGCGGTTGTCGCCGGCGCGCGGCGCCTGGGGTGCCGGTGGGTCTACACGGGGCGCCGGCTGGCGGGCAACTGCTTCTTCTGCACTCTCGTCACGCGACGCGCCGCGCAGCAGGTCGCTGATCCAACCACCGGATGCCGGCGATGCGGCAGGCGCCTGGGTTACGGCAGGGGCGCGCTGCGGCGTTGCCGGCGTTGCTGCCGCGGTGCCGAGCGAACCGCGCAGGCCGAAGCCTTCAATCGAGGAGGGCGGAATGGCAGCGGCGGCCGGGGTTGGCAGCGGC
>NZ_DDHH01000040.1:6104-6321 GCF_002338015.1 Rhizobium sp. UBA1881 | reverse complement strand
AGCAGGCGGCCTCGCTGGAGGAAACCGCCGCCGCACTCGAGGAGATCACCTCGAACGTCGTCGCCACGTCCAAGCGGACCGGCGAGGCGCGCGACGCGGTGCGCGAAACCCGCAGCCGCGCCGAACACTCCGGCTCCGTCGTGCGCAACGCCGTGGAAGCCATGCGCCGGATCGAGGATTCCGCGCAGCAGATCAGCAAGATCATCGGCGTTATCGA
>NZ_DDHH01000040.1:0-5853 GCF_002338015.1 Rhizobium sp. UBA1881 | reverse complement strand
CAAGATCATCGGCGTTATCGACGAGATCGCCTTCCAGACCAACCTCTTGGCGCTGAATGCCGGCGTCGAGGCGGCACGCGCCGGTGAAGCCGGCAAGGGTTTCGCCGTAGTTGCGCAGGAAGTGCGCGAACTGGCGCAGCGCTCGGCCAATGCGGCCAAGGAGATCAAGGGCCTGATCGGCAACTCCGCCGTCGCCGTCTCCGAGGGCGTGCGGCTGGTCAACGAAACAGGCGAGGGCCTGACGGCGATCGAGCAGCTGGTACAGCACGTCAACACGCATATGGATGCGATTGCGACGGCCGCGCAGGAGCAGTCCGTCGGTCTCGGCGAGGTCAACACCGCCGTCAACCACATGGACCAGGCAACGCAGAAGAACGCCGCGATGGTCGAGGAGATGAATGCGGCGGGCGCCGGTCTGGCGCAGGAGAGCACCAACCTCAGCACGCTGATCGGCGCCTTCCAGCTCGGCAGCCGCACTGCGCAGCTGCGCGATGTCGCCCGCCGCATGCAGGAACCGGTAGCTCCGGCACGGGCAGCCGTGCCTGCACCGACGCGAGCGCCGCGCGCGGTTGCTCCTGTCTATGCCAGCCATGGAAACGCGGCTGTTGCCAACAAGGATTGGGAAGAGTTCTGAGGAATTGCTTCTCAGGCTGAATGAGCGGGCGCCCGGACTTTTGGTTCGGGCGTTTTGCGTTTTGTGCGGGATGTGGGATGGGGGCCGTATCGATCGGGATATGGTGAGGTCGGGATTCTGTAACGTTTTTTTTCCCGGTGTAATCCCCATTCGCGACGTCATCCTCGGGCTCGTCCCGAGGATCTGCCGAGGGTTGGTCTGGACTGTACGTGCATGGATTTTGGCTCGGATGGGTGATCCATGACCGTTGCATTCCTGGGGACGTGCTTAGATCCTCGGTACAAAGGCCGAGGATGACGTCGAGCACGAAGAAAGCTCTGCCATTTCAATAAATTGTCAACGCTGTCGCCCTTCTCGGTCATCGGCGTCGTGCTCGTTCCTTGATCCCACTCAATGAAGAGCTCGCCCATTTCGACCATAGTGCGCCGTCGCATCCCGGCAGGGCGACGGGTGGAGGTTGCCGGTTGGAACAATGCCGTGGCGCTGAAGACGATCTCATCCATCTTCGACGATCTCGATCCCGGCGACGCGCTCGCCGAAGTGCTCTTCGGGCTGATCATGGCGCTGACCTGGACTGTGGGTTCGCGGCTGGTGATGCACGAGGAGGGGCTGGATGTTCGGGGGCTGGTCCTCTCCACGCTCGGATGCAATGTCGCATGGGGCATTATCGACGCGGTGTTGCGCATATTGGGGACGACGTTTTTCAGGAGCAGGCGGTTGCATCTGTTTCGGCAGATCAGGAGCGCGCGGGACGAGGGCACGGCGCTCGCCGTGATCCGCAATGAGTTTCCGACCGAGGGGACGGCGCTTGCCGTCGATAGCGCCGATGCGGAGGCGCTCTACCGGTCGCTGCTGACGCTTGCTATCCGTTCCGAGCCGTTAAGGATTTCGTTGACGCGAAGCGATCTGCGTGCGGCCGTCGCGGTGTTTTTCCTGGTATCGGCGACGGCCATTCCGGCGGTGATTCCGTTTTTTCTGATCGACGATGCCGATCGCGCGTTGAGGGTGAGCAATCTGCTGCTGATCGGGCTTCTGTTCTTCACGGGCTATGCCTGGGCGCGCTTTTCCGGCGGGCGGCCGCTTTATGCGGGGGTGACCATGACGTGCCTTGGGCTTGTGATGGTCGGCATTGCCGTGGCGCTGGGCGGCTGAGACAGCGATCTAGCCGATCTCCTCGGGGATGAAGCCGCCGGTCTGGCGTTTCCAGAGGCGGGCGAAGAGGCGGGCGAAGAGGCCGTCGCCTTCGGCGAGTTCTGCCGGGCTCCCTTGCTCGATGATGCGGCCCTGATCGAGCACGACGATACGGTCCATCATGGCGATGGTCGAGAGGCGGTGGGCGATGGCGATCACCGTCTTGCCGCGCATGACGAGGTCGAGCTTTTCCTGGATAGCGGCCTCGGATTCGCTGTCGAGCGCCGAGGTCGCTTCGTCGAGAACGAGGATCGGCGCGTCCTTCAACAGCACGCGGGCGATGGCCACGCGCTGGCGCTGGCCGCCGGAGAGCTTGATGCCGCGGTCGCCGACATAGGCGTCGTAGCCCTTGCGGCCGTCTGCGTCGCGCAATTCGGCGATGAAGGCGTCGGCGCTCGCCGTTTCCGCGGCTTCCTCGATCTCGGCGCGTGCGGCATCCGGCCGGCCGTAGCGGATATTGTCGCCGACCGAGCGATGCAGCATCGCCACGTCCTGCGCGATGACGCCGATGTTGCGGCGCAGGCTTGCCTGGGTGATGTCGCGGATATCCTGGCCATCGATCTGGATTGCGCCCGAGCCGATGTCGTAGAAGCGCAGGAGGAGGCTGACCAGCGTCGTCTTGCCGGCGCCGGAGAGGCCGACGAGGCCGACTTTTTCGCCGGGGTGGACGGTGAGTGCGAGGTTTTCGATAACTGACTTGCCGGTCTTGTAGGCGAAACTCACGTCGTCAAAGCGGATTTCGCCTCTGGTAACGGCGAGATCGACGGCACCTTCGCGGTCGGTGATGGTGGGTGGTGTCGTCATGACGGGCATGGCGTCCTTGATCGTGCCGATCGCCTGGAAGATCTGCTGGCCCATCTGCAGGAAAGTGAAGGTGTGGCCGGAAAGGCGGTGGAGCACATAGATGGCGCCGACGAACTCGCCGATGGTCAGGAACTGATGCACGAGGCCGGTGAAGCCGATCGAGACGATCGCCAGCCAGAGCAGCATGTTGAGCGCCACAACGATGAGCTCGGAGGTGCGGTAGATACGTTGCTCGCTGTGCTGGGTGCTGACCGACTTGCCGATGACGCGGCGTATGGCGCCGGCCTCGCTGTCTTCGGCGGCGAACTGCTTGATCATCTGCATGTTGGTGTAGAGATCGGTAATGGCGCCTGCGACCAGGCTGCGCTGCTTGGCGGTGCTACGCGACCGCTCGGTGAAGACGGGCGCCATCTTGACGGCGAGCGCGACGTTGAGCGCCATCCAGATGGCGGCCGGCAGCGCGAGTTGCCAGGAGAGCGCGCTGAGCAACACCACCGAACCGACCATCTGAAGCAGGAAACGCGGGATCGACTGGAAGGCGGCGATGATCTGCTGCTGTACGGCCGAGGACACCTGCTGCAGCCGGGAGGCGACCTGGCCGGCGTAGAGGTCGTGAAAGAAGGCGAGGTCCTGTCGCTCCACCGCCTTGTGCCCCTGCCACTGGATGGCGGCGGGCATGCCGACGCCGAGCGTGTGCGAGGTCAGCGTGTTGACCAGAAAAGAGGCGATCGGCATGGCCGGGAAGATCAGCAGGCCGAGAAAGGTCAGGAACGGCCATTCGTCGCGGAGGAAGGGCGCCGCGCCCTTTTGCGTGACGCCGTCGACGATGACGGAGAGGCCCCAGACCATGGTGAGGTTCATCGCCTCGATGGCCATGGATGATAGCGCCAGCGCGATCAGCACGCCCCGGAACATGGCGATGAAGTGCACGAGGACAGCGATCGGCCCTTTCGACGGAAGCGGCTGGTAGGGGATGTCGAGCGGCCGGATCAGGCGCTCGAAGGGGCGGTAGATCGCATCTGAAATCGACATCGGCTCTCGGGTCTGTTGGGGGATGACGGGCTCACTCGAACAGTCCCGGTCGTTGGCATGTCTTGAGGTGGTGACTAACGGCGGCGCACGAGGAGTTCGTAGGCGGCGAAGGCGAGCGACATCAGTGCGAAGACGCCGATTGCCAGCGGGTAATTGACCGGCGCGGCGGGGTCGAAGAACTTCGGCACGCCGATGACGGCGACGGCGGATATCAGGGCGGAAAGCGCTGTTTCCTGGGCGATCATGCTGACAACAGGCGACATGCAGTGCTCCCTTGGCTGTGTGAACGGCGGCGTGAACATGCGGATAGAGGGAAGATTAGAGCAATCTCAGCGGGTATCAAGCGTTTGCGGCGCCGTACTTGGCGCGCGCTGCGTGCATGTTTTTGCTATGGAGGCTGGCGGCGCGGGCGGCGGCTTGGTAGGCCTTCCAGCTGCAATCTGTTCCGCCGCATGTCTCAATTCGCCCGAGGACAATCTGCCATGGCCATCCAGACGTCTCATTCCAAGTCGACCGAGGAGGTCATCAAGATACCGGCGATCGGGCTGGAGCTCGGCGTGCGGGTCGATCCGTCGACGACCGACGGGGCGTTCTGCTTCATCGACACAGTCAATGCGCCTGGGTTCGGCCCGCCGCGCCATCGGCACAAGGAGACGGAGGTCTTCCGGGTGATGGAGGGGCGGTATCTGTTCGAGGTGGATGGCGTGCAGTTTTATGCCGAGGAGGGCGATGTCGTGACCGTGCCGGGTGGTGCTGCGCACGCCTTCGTCAATGTTACCGATCGGCCGGCGCGCCAATATATCCTGATTGCGCCCGGGCTCGATGCGAGGGCCTTCTTTCTCGGGCTTGCCGATGTGATGCACGACGGGCGGCCGGATACGGCGGCGCTCAACGTTTTCGCCAAGACGTGGGATGTGGAGTTTCTCGGGCCGCCGCTGACGGTGCCGACTGAGTAACAGCCTAGCTGCTCAGTCCTTCTTGATATCGATGCCGGCCTCGATGGCAGCGGCGATGAAGGCCTTGCGGGCATCCTCGTTGCTGCGCTTGCCCTTGATGACGTCAGCGCAGACGAGAAGCGCCTTGTCGAGCGCGGGTCCGTCTTCCGTCGGCCAGTCCTCGATCATCGCCCAGGAAGCAGCCTGGGTCGTGTCGATCGTCACATACTGGCCGGGTTCTTCGAGCGCCAGCATGACGGGCTGCGGCCAGGGCTGCTGGGTGAGATCGCCGTCGGATTTTGCCATTGACTGGTCGCCTGTTGTCTGTTGTCGCGTGGCGGCCTGCTTAAAGCGGCGGGCGGGTGTGGGCAAGCGGAAAGACGCGGGATGCCAGCCATTGGCCGATGATGGCGGGTTCGTCTTCGTGGAGATTGTGGTCGGTGGGTGATGAATGGCTGGTGACGTCGGCGCCGGCCGCCTGGAATTGCCTGGTGATACGCGTGGCGTCTTCAGTGGAGCGGCGGTCGTCTCGGTCGCCGGAAAGGATGAGGACGGGCTTGGTCGGCATGTGCGGGACGATCGCGTCGGGATCGGGCGAGAGCGGGCGGATGAGGATGGCGCCGGCCGCGATGTCGGGATCGCGGATCATCAGGGAGGCGGCGATGATGGCGCCGTTGGAGAAGCCGAGGAGGATGGGCGGACGGGTGATCAGGCCGGTCTCGATTGCTGCTTGGATGAAGGTGTGCAGGCGTTCTGTCTGGAGGGCGAGGTCGGCCTGATCGAGGCTGCGGTCGGGGTTGCGGCGGAAGAAAGCGTAGCCGCTCTCCCAGGGGATCGGGCCGCGCAGCGACAGGTATGGCCAGCCGGGGGCGGCGGTTTCCGCCAGCGGCGGGAGTTCGGTCTCGTCGCGGCTGCTGCCGTGCAGGAGGAGGAGTGGTGGGCGGGTGTCGGTGGTTGAGGTCGCGCGGTAGTGGAAGCCTTGGAGGTGGGGCATCGGGGTGTTGGCTTCCTGTTGTTGGTTGGCGTTTTGGTCCATGATCGTTGCGAGTGTGGTTGACCTTTCCTCCGATATTTCCCGGCCGTTAGCATCCCCACGGCGTCTTCCTCGGGCTTGTCCCGAGGATCTAAGCACGTCGCTCGGAATGCAAGGGTGCGGATGAATTGGCTTGGGTGCCGGCGGGTGGTTTTGTCCACTACCGTAACGGTTTTGGTGGGCGTCGGCAGATCCTCGGGACAAGTGTAAAGCCCGGAGACATC
>NZ_DDHH01000080.1:5766-27480 GCF_002338015.1 Rhizobium sp. UBA1881 | reverse complement strand
AAATCCTGCCCCCGCAACCAACATCTCTTTCCCAGAACCTCGACGTTATCGTTGGCGCGAAGACTTCATCCTCGCTGGCGATGGTCGCTCGTCGTCCTCAGGACCATAAGCTGAAGGCCTCAGGTTCAAATCCCGCCCCCCCAACCAATCTTTTCCCACATAGACACTACAAATTTACCGCCCCGCCTTCGGAGGCCGATTGTCGCGGATTTGCAGGAGGATGCTGCGGCCGGCTGAGAGCAGCTCCATCAGGAAGGCCAGCAGCGAGAGCATGAGGGCGACGATGGCGCTGCCGAAGAACCAGACGAGGTTCAGCGGACGGATGCGGATGGCCAGCGCGCCGGACAGCAGATTGAGGATCGCGCAGCAGGTGCAGATGCCGGCGATGACGCCGAGGATGACGGCGATCTCAAGCACCAGCGTGCGCCGGCGCAGATAGACCAGCTGCCGCTCTCGCTTGTCGTCGGGTTCGTTCTTCTCGACGACGTCGTTCAGCCGGTCGGAGACGCGCCCGAGGCGGGTGGCGTAGATGCCGACGAAGGCTGCCGTGCCGGCCAGCAGAAAGACCGGCGCCAGCGAGGTCTGGATGATCCCGGCATAGTCGATGACGATCGGAGGGGTATCCATTGGTGTCTCCTCGCAAGCCACGCGCCCGTCGCTGCGATACCTGTCGGAGGCCTGTCACGGCACAAGGATCGCTGCGATGGTCGGCCGACACTAACGCTGACGGCCCCGGCAGGGCAAGCCGCAACCTGGTTGCCGTTGCCGAAGTCGTTTTTCCGTGACGGAAGGCGGGTCGCGGTGGGGCATTGAGCGGGGTAGGTGGGGCGCGAGATCGAGAGACGCAGCTCAAGCGCATCGTTGGTGGCGGCGCTGGTCGCCACATGACGGTTTGAGTGGCGTGGAAGCCTGTGGCTTGTGTCGCTTGGCCGGCATCATTTTAACGGCTTCACTTGGCCTGTCTCACTTGGCTGGTGTCACTTGGCTGGCGTCATAGGGCCGGCCTCACTGCGGCTTCAAGTCATAGGCTTGATGGGCCGCCCTGAGATCGGCAAGCGTCTTGCCCACACAATTGCCGCCGCCTTCGCCGCCGACGACCGCCTTGGCCTGGCCGTCGAGCGAGATGGTGCCGGCGATGCGATCGGATGCGACGTAGGTTGCGAGACCTGCGTCGGTGACCCTGGAGAGGTAGAAGATGTGGGTCGTATCCTTCTGCTGGCAGTGGATGACGATAGGGAAGCTCTTCAAGGGATCATCGGCGGCGTGAACCGTCGCCGCGCCGGCGAGATAGGGCAGGGCGATCATGGCGGCGGCTATCGCCAAGGCCTGACCGAGGCGTCTGGCGGAACGTCGAAGCGCAACATCTGTCATCGAGATCTCCTGTTTTTCCGGTGCGATATCGTTTGCGATCTGGCCTAGAGCGCGAGGGCGGCGAGCGCGTCCCTGTCCATCAGTTGCACGCGTCGTTGCAGCTTGCCCTTGAGGCGGATGATGTGTCTTTCGCGCAGCTTGGTGAAGGAGCGGGCCACGGTTTCGATGGTCAGGCCGAGATAATCGGCGACGTCGCTGCGGCACATCATCAGGTCGAATTCACTCTCGCCGGGGTGGCGTTCGGCCATCTCCTCGATGAAGACGGCGACGCGCTTCAAGGCGCTTTGTTCGATCATCGCCAGCTGCCGCGACTGGGCTTTCGCCAGATTGGCCAGCGCGATGTTGAGCAGGCTGCCCGTGGGCGTGCTGTTCCCTGTCGTCGCGAAAGGGCGGATCCTCGCCTCGCAGACGGCCTCGGCGAAGTCGGCGCGGTGGTCGCCCTGTTCGAGGCCGAACCAATCGCCCTTGGCGCAGAAGGACAGTATGTGCCGGTGCCCGTCCGGCATCAGCCGGTAGATCCTGATCGCGCCGGCTTCCACCTGGTAGAAGGCGAGCACTTTCTGGCCCTCGCTATAGACGATCTGGTCCTGTTTCAGCCTGATCGTCTGATCGGCATGGGCGGCAGGTTCAAAAGCGCGTGGGCGCGTGGGGACTTGGATAGGCTCCTGTCGCAGATCGTGAACATGCAACATCGTATCTCCCTCCATTCCCCACAGAATAGGCAAATCGGGCGGCGCGGCACATTCGAAATTCCCCTTACGTAGTGCTACGGAAGCTCTCCTCGCGCTTGGGGTGTATAACCGCCAAGCCCCACAGAACGACCGGGTCTTTCCGCAGGAGGGATCGATGGCAGCGAGCGACGGCGAGAATCGCGACGCCGAACAGAACCGTGCCGAGATCATCGACCAGCTCGAGCGGATCTTGAGAAGTCGCGAGTTCCAGGCGCCGGATCGTGGCCGTCGTTTCTTGCGTTATATCGTCGAAGAGGCGGTCGATGGTCGAGCCGAGCGGCTGACCGCCTATAATATCGCGCAGGCGGTGTTCGGCCGCGGTGCGGATTTCGATGCCCAGAGCGATCCTGTCGTCAGGATCGAGGCCGGCCGCATCCGGCGTGCGCTGGAGCGATATTACCTCGTCTGCGGAAGAGGCGACCCCGTGCATATCACCATTCCGAAGGGGCATTATGCGCCGCGTTTCGAGCGGCGGGCCGTGGCTGAGGGGGCGGTTGACGGGCCCGTACCGCGTTCCGGCGAGGCGAGCGGCGCGGCGCAGCCGGGGCGGAGCGCGCGCAAGCTCGGCTATCGCGATCTTCTGGTGCCGGTCGGCGTTCCCGCCATCTTCGCGGCGCTCGCGATGCTGGCGCTCATTCGTCCGCTTGAGGAGTATCTTGCGCCGGCGCCGGACCGAGCGGCGGCAGTGCAGGACCAGGTGGGCGGTGTGCGTGTTATCGTCGAGCCGCTTGCTGTCCTCGGCGCCCCCTCGGGCGGAGCGGAGATCGCCAGGGGATTGAACGACCAGATCATCTCGCAGCTGACGAAGCTCGATGGCGTCGTGGTCATGACGCCCGCCAGTTCTTCCCCCGCGGACGCCGCGGGGAATGCGGTGTTTGCATTACAGGGTAATGTCACCTTCGAGGACGATGCGCTGCATGTGCAGCTGCGGTTGATCCGCAGCGCCGACGGGCGGGTGATATGGGCCAAGCGGTTCGATCACGACACGACCGGCCAGAACGTCTTCGATCTGCAGGACGCGATCGGGACGCGTGTCGTCAAGGACATCGCGGCGGTCAGCGAAATCAAGGATGCATCGCAGCGGCGCTAGCGATGTCCGGTTGGCCGGCCGCGTTTTTTCGGTTCACTTTGGGCCGTTTGCGTTCGGGCGCTCACCGCTGAGGCCGGCCATTTCGTTGCCGACACCCACCGCGCGCAGCCCGGTCAGCATGCGCTCCAGATCTTCCGGCCGCTGCAGACGCCGGGATACTTCCTCGCGGACGTTCTTCATCATGTCGGGCGCGTGGGCGTTCAGCCAGTCTCTCAATTGCGCGGCTTCTTCGGTCTTGCCTTCCGCTCCAAGGATGGAGAGCAAAACCAGGCGGTGCATCGGGTTGTATTCCAGGTCAGACATACGCGACCAAAGCTCGGCGGCCTGCAGGTCACCGCGCATATATGCGCAGAGCGCCATGCCGACTTCGTAATAGCCCTTGGGGCCGGCATCCTTGTTGACGGCGCGGGAGACGAGTTCGCAGCCGGATTGCCATTTTCCGGACATGGCGAGCCGCAGCCCGTATTCGCCGGCGACCTCAGTGTCGTTGGCGTTGGCGGCATAGGCGGCGGCGCCGAGTTTCAGCGCCTTGTCGATATCGTTGGTGAAGAAGCTGACCAGCATCGCGGCCTGCAGCGCGCGGGTATTGTTTGGAGCGATTGTCGTTGCGCGCTCGGCTGCTTTCGTCGCCAGCGTCATGGTCTCAGGTGATGGCTTCGCGCCGAGCTTATAGCGGAACCGGATTTCATCGAGATAGACGAGCGACAGCAGCGCCCAGGAAGTGGCATTGTTCGGGAAGCGCTCGATTGCGCGAAGAAGACAATCGCGGGCAGCGGCGTGGCTTTTTGCGTCCATTCCCCTGCGATAGCTGTAATAGGCGAGCGTGCAGTCGTAGGCTTCGCCCATTTCGGTCGTCGACGGTTCGGCGATCTTGTCGGTATCGGTGACGAAGATCGCGCCATAGGGCTGGGCCACCGACACCGCGATATCCTGTCCGATGTCGGCCTGGATTTGCAGGATGCTCTTGGCGCCAAGATCGGCGTCGTAATTGTTCGCCCAGATGACAGCCGCATCCGAGCGGCGGATAAGCCTCGAGATCGAGCGCAGCCTGTTGCCGTCGCGCTGAACGCTGCCCTGCAAGGCAAAGCCGTGCAGGTTTCCGTCCTTGGCCCTCGATGGGTCGGCGACGACGACGATGTCGTCGAAGGTTGCGAGCTGGCCGATGATCTCGTCCCTCAACCCTTGGGCGATATCGGCGGTGGCGCCTTCTTCTCCATCCGATTGGAAGTTTTCGACGACGATCATCGGGCTGGAGGTATCGGCGACCGGGGCTTGCTGCGTTCCGGCCCGGCCGTTCAGCAAGCCAGTCGGCCAAAGGAAGTAACCGGCTGCCGCGGCGATCAGGAGTGTTGCGCCAACCGCCAGTGCGGCGAATGATCTGGTATCCCGCGTCTTGCGATCGGCCGGTGCGCGTGCCGTCGCTGGCTCGGAACGAGGCGTCGGAGCGGCGGATGGATGCGATGGTTCGGCATAATCGAAATGCGGGACGTAGCCGCCCTTAGGTATGGTGATCACGATCGGATCGGACTGCCCGGCGACGAGATAATAGCGCTCGAGGCCACGGCGAATGCGGCCGGCTTCTATCCTGACGACAGGGTCGTTCTGGGCGTCGAAGGTGCTCTGCCGGCCAAAGATTTCATTGGCGATGGTGAAGGCCTTGAGGAACTGGGCGCGCCCCTCGAGGGTCTCGGTGACCACGAAGCGCAGAAACTTCCGGCCACGCTCGGGCGAGTGAAACTCGTCGCTGGCGAGAACACGCTCGAGTTGCTGGAGGATGTCTTCCGGTTTCGGCGCTGGTTCGCCTGATAATTCGACTTTTGCGCTACTCATGATGCCCCTCCGACACGATCACGCAATTCTATTCAGTCGTTACTAATGGAGCATATCCCATAACCATGTGTGGTTTCAATGGCTTTGTCGAGCGCAGCTTAAAGTAGCCTGACCGGTACCGCTGGTGGAGCCGGGCCGCGCGTCGCGGGAGAGTGTGGCATGCCGCCCGAAGTCAAGACCATGCGCAAGAGTTCGGCCAGGTTGCGGGCCTCCATTTTCGCCATGACGTTGGCGCGGTGAACTTCGACCGTGCGCGCGCTGATACCGAGGTTGAAGGCGATCATCTTGTTCTGCAGGCCGTCCAGAACCGCGGCCAGAACCTGGTGTTCCCGGTCTGTCAGCTGCCGCAGCCGGCTAGCGACCATCTCGGTATCGACTGGCGCCTGCGAGGGGGGCGCTCGGCGCGATGTGGCCTGGTTGATCGCGGCGATCAGCGCTTGGTCCTCGAACGGCTTCTTGATGAAATCGGCCGCACCCGCCTTCATGGCCTGCACGGCCGTCTCCACGTCTCCGTCGCCGCCGACGAGGATCGTGGGGATGTTCGCGTTGAGCGCGTTCAGCCGTTCCAGCAGCTGCAGCCCGTCTGTGCAGGACATCCGCGTGACCTTGACGAGGCATGCCCTGCCGGAGACGGGCAACTGATCCAGAAACGCAGACGCGCTCTCATAGGCGCGAACCGCGAAGCCCGAGGATATCAGCAGGAACGTCAGGGATCGCCTAGGTATCTCCTGGTCGTCGACAAGGTGCACGGTCAGGTCATTCGCCATCGAGTAAACTCTCCCTCAAATGCAACGAAAGCGCTAGGGTCAAAACTCAATCAGGATAGGGGTTCTGCAAGCTGTATTTTGTGTCTGAGTAGGAGGAGAGGTGCAGGAAATGCTCATCATTTTCAAACCTTTCCGACGCCCGCAGGCACAAAATACAGCTTGCCCGCAGGGTTGACGATGACGGGCCGCCTGATCGCAACCAATGCTCGACAAGACCAAGAGGTCTTGCCTTGCGCTTGTTTGCTCCCATCCAATCCCGTCATCGTCAACAGAACCCCTATCCTGATTGAGTTTTGACCCTAGAGCGCGGTTGCCCAATCCACCCTCTACCTAACTGTATATTACCACTACACTGCGCGCTTCAGGCGTAGCATCGCGTAACATCTGTGGTAGCCGACACGTTGAAAACATTGATGTTGGACGTTTCAAGCGCCCGCATGCGTTGATCCGGCTCAATGCCTCCTTTCCTCGAGCGGCCTATTATCGCGGGACTTTCCCCAATTCGCGCCCCCAACTCTCGATGGAGCCCCTACGATGAGAAAGCTGGTTCTTGCGACAGGTATTGCGATCGCCGCCGTGATGGCGGCACCTGTCGGTGCGCAGCAGGATCGCAAGGAATATCGCCGCATGAACTGGGCCGAAAACCTACCCGATGCGGTGAAGGCCTATCACGGCAAGCGGTTCTCGGTCGTCAGCTATCGCACGGCGATTGAAACCGGCGCGCTGCATCAGCCGGGCAAACCGGATGAGGTGAAAGCCGTTCGGGCGGCGGCGCGGTCCAACAAGTGGCTGGTCGAACAGCTGAAGGCGAAGAAGCTGACGCCCGACGATATCGAATGGGTCACGCGGGCGCGCAACGGCAATCTCGTCTTCTACGTGGAGTGACCGTGGCTGCTGCAATGGCCTCCTGACCGGCAATACCGCTCCGCGCATTGCTTGCGATCAATGACACGGCCGAACCCGTCCCGTTAGGCTCATCCCATCCGTGGGTAGCAGGGCGATCGCTATCCCAGGCAGCTTGGAGGAGAGCGCGATGCGCGGTTTTGGGGTTCATTCGGAAGTCGGGAAGCTCAGAACGGTGATGGTCTGCCGACCGTCGCTCGCCCATCAGCGGCTGACGCCGGGCAATTGCCACGATCTTCTCTTCGATGACGTGCTCTGGGTTCACGAGGCGCAGAAGGATCACTACGACTTCGTGCTGAAGATGCAGGAGCGCGGCGTCGAGGTTCTCGAGCTGCACGACATGCTGGCGCAGACCCTTACCGACAAGCCGGCGCGCGACTTCGTGCTCGATCGCCGTATCACACCGAATGTGCTCGGCTCGCAGATCGCCGAGGCGGTGCGGCCCTGGCTCGACGAGATGTCGGCGACACAGCTCGCGGCCTTCATGATCGGCGGCATTGCGATCTCCGACCTTCCCGACGTCAAGGCGAAGACGCTGATGCTGAGCGCGCTGTCGGAGACCGAATTCGTCATTCCGCCCATTCCGAACACATTGTTCCAGCGCGATCCGTCCTGCTGGATCTATAACGGCGTGACCTGCAATCCGATGTTCTGGCCGGCGCGGCAGCCCGAGACGCTGATCCAGCGCGCGGTCTACAAGTTTCACCCGACGTTTCGCGACGGCGACTTCAAGATCTGGTGGGGCGACAGCGACGAGGATTTCGCCAATGCCTCGATCGAGGGCGGCGACGTCATGCCGATCGGAAACGGCACCGTACTGATCGGCATGGGCGAGCGCACCACCTATCAGGCAGTCGGTCAGGTCGCGCGCGCGCTTTTCAAGAACAAGGCCGTCACCAGGGTCATCGGCTGCCTGATGCCGAAGAGCCGGGCGGCGATGCACCTCGACACGGTCTTCAGCTTCTGCGACCGCGATGTGGTGACGCTGTTTGCCGAGGTCGTCGATCAGATCCGTTGCTACAGCATGGTGCAGACGGATGACGACGGCAATTTCGATATTCATCCGGAGACGGAGCCGATGCTCGATATCGTCGCCAAGGCGCTCGGCGTCGGCAAGCTCAGGGTCGTGGAAACAGGCGGCAACGCCTACCAGGCCGAGCGCGAGCAGTGGGACGACGGCAACAACGTCGTCGCCTTGGAGCCCGGCGTGGTGGTCGGCTACGACCGCAACACCTACACCAACACGCTTCTTCGCAAGGCGGGCATCGAGGTCATCACCGTTCGCGGTTCCGAACTCGGCCGCGGTCGCGGCGGCGGGCACTGCATGACATGCCCGATCTGGCGCGACCCCGCCTATTGACAGCAGACATCCTGAAACAGCCCTACGGAGCAAGACCATGAGCTTCAATCTGCGCAACCGTTCGCTTCTGACCGTGCAGGATTATACGCCGCGTGAATTCCGCTACCTTCTCGATCTCGCGCGCGATCTGAAGCGGGCCAAATATGCCCGCACCGAGCAGCAGCATCTGAAGGGCAAGGAGATCTGCCTGATCTTCGAAAAGACCTCGACGCGCACCCGGTGCGCCTTCGAAGTCGCCTGCTCGGACCAGGGGGCGAATGTCACCTATCTCGATCCGTCCGGCTCGCAGATCGGTCACAAGGAATCCTTCAAGGACACGGCGCGCGTGCTTGGCCGCATGTATGACGCGATCGAATATCGCGGTTCGGCGCAGCAGGGGGTGGAGACGCTGGCGCGTTATGCCGGCGTGCCCGTCTATAACGGCCTGACGGACGAATATCATCCGACCCAGATGATCGCCGACGTCATGACCATGCGCGAACATGCCGACAAGCCGATCGCCGATATCAAATACGCCTATATCGGCGACACACGCTCGAACATGGGCCATTCGCTGCTGATCGTCGGCTGCCTGATGGGCATGGATGTCCGGATCTGCGGGCCGAAATCGCTGTGGCCGGCCGAGGAGTACATCAAGATCGCCAGGGAATTGCAGGAGCGATCCGGCGCGCGGCTGTTGATCACCGACGATCCGAAGGAGGCGGTGAAGGGCGTCGATTTCATCCACACCGACGTCTGGGTGTCGATGGGCGAACCGAAGGACGTCTGGCGCGAGCGCATCAAGCTGTTGACGCCCTATCAGGTCAACGAAGAACTGATGAAGGCGAGCGGCAATCCGCAGACCAAGTTCATGCACTGCCTGCCGGCCTTCCACGACACGGAAACGACACTGGGCAAGCAGATCGCCGAGGATTACGGCATGAGCAATGGTCTGGAGGTGACCGGCGAAGTGTTCGAATCCGAGGCCAACGTCGCCTTCGAGCAGGCGGAGAACCGGCTGCACACGATCAAGGCGCTGCTTGTCGCGACATTGGGAGACTAGGATGCGGATCGTCATCGCGCTTGGCGGCAACGCTCTTCTCCGGCGCGGGGAAGCGATGACCGCGGACGTCCAGCGACGCAATACGCGGGTGGCGGCCGAGGCGATCGCGCCGCTCGCCGCCGAGCATCAGCTGATCATCACCCATGGCAACGGGCCGCAGGTCGGCTTGCTTGCGCTGCAGGGCGCCGCCTACAAGCCGGATGAAGCCTATCCGCTCGACGTGCTCGGTGCCGAGACGGAGGGGATGATCGGCTACATGCTGGAACAGGAACTCGGCAATGTGCTGCCTTTCGAGCAACCGCTGGCGACGCTGCTCACCATGGTCGAGGTCGATGCGGATGATCCCGGTTTCACGAACCCAACCAAGTTCGTTGGCCCTGTTTACGAGAAGGCGGATGCCGATCGTATCCGCTCTGAAAAGAACTGGGTGTTCAAGCAGGATGGCGACAAGTGGCGCCGGGTCGTCGCATCGCCCCTTCCAAAGCGCATCTTCGAGATCCGGCCGGTGCGCTGGCTGCTCGAGCAGCGCACCATCGTCATCTGCGCCGGCGGCGGCGGGATACCGACCATGTATGAGAAGGGCAAGGAGCGTCATCTTGCTGGCGTCGAAGCGGTCATCGACAAGGATCTCTGCTCGGAACTGCTGGCGCGCGAGATCGGCGCCGATCTGCTGATCATGGCAACCGACGCACCGGCCGTCTGCCTCGACTGGGGCAAGCCGTCGCAAAAGGCGATCCACAAGGCCCGTCCTGGCGACATGAAGCAGTTCGATTTTCCGGCGGGCTCCATGGGGCCGAAGGTCGATGCCGCCTGCCACTTCGCCGAGACGACGGGCAAGGCGGCGGCGATCGGGGCGCTCGCGGATATTGCAGGGATGGTGCGGGGCGAGCTGGGCACGATCATCGATGGTCGCTTCGGTGGGCTCAGTTGGCACGGCTGAATGGGCGGACCGGAAGAGGCAGAGATCAGAGAGAGGCAGCGGGGCGTATCGGCGCCCCGTTTTGCGTTTCGACGCCTTGCGTGCGCGCGACATCGCCGTTTCGCCTTTGCCAGACATAGACGGGAATGCCGAGCATCAGGAGCACCATGCCGTAGAGCACCGGCTCGGCGCCCGAGCCATAGAGCGTGAACATGGCGAAGAGGAATGCGATCAATTCGATGACGGTGACGCGGGGCGTCTTTTGCCCGTTGCTCAGCCGCGAGGCGACAAGGGTGCCGGCGAGCGCGCAGAAGGCGTAGGGGACGACTGCCGTCATCGTGCTCAGCCCCACCATCAGCCGGTAGACCGCCGCGAAACTATCCGAGCCGACCGCCTGGACGAGGACGAGCAGGGTCGCGAAGGTGGCCGAGACGACCATGCCGATGGCTGGCACGCCGCGGCTGGAGAGGCGGGCGAAGAGCGGCGGAAACAGGCCGTCGCGGGCGGCGGCCATCGGCACCTGGCCCATCAACAGCGTCCAGCCGTTGAGCGCGCCGATCGAGGAAATCACCACGGCGACCGAGATCGCCAGTTCGCCGCCACGCCCCCACATCAGCCCCGCCGCTTCCGAGAAGGGGGCGACGGAGTGGATGAGTTGCGGGCGCGGCACGACACCCATCACGACGACGGTGCCGAGTACATAAAGAGCCGCGGCGATGGAGATACCGAGCACGGTCGAACGGGGGATTGTTCGGCGCGCGTCTCGGACATCGCCAGCGGGAACGGTGGCCGATTCCAGACCCAGATAGGCAAACATGGTGAGCGGCGCCAGGGCCGCGAAGGATTGCAGCAGCGACTGGCCGCTCGGGTTGAATTCGGCGAAATGCGAGGTGTCGATATAGAGGAGACCGATGATGGCGACGGCGCCGAAGGGGATGAGCTTGGCATAGGTCGTCACCTGCGCGAAGAGCCCGGCCGCGTGGACGCCGCGCAGGTTGACGAGCACGATCGTCCAGATGACGCCAAGCGTCAGGATCGTTGCCGTCAGCCGGTTGCCGAGGGCAGGGAAGAGATCGATCATCACGCCGGTAAAGGCGATGGCGATGACGGGAAGCGACGACCAGATCGAGATCCAGTAACCCCAGGCGATGAGAAAGCCGGCGAAATCGCCATAGGCGAGCCGCGTATAGGCATAAGGGCCACCAACGGCTGGCACCATGCCGGCAAGCCGCGCGAAGGTGAGACCAAGGCAGATCGCGCCGGCACCCATGATCATCCACACCAGGATCGCCAGATTGCCATAGGGCGCGACCGCGGCCGGCGACAGATAGAAGCCGGAACCGACCATGTTGCCGACGACGATGGCGGTACAGGCGGCGAGCCCGAGGCTTTTGCCGTTCTGCGAGGTTGCCATGAAATCCCTCCCGAAGATCGGTTCAGCGCTGTAGACGATAGCCGTCGGGCGGCCCGGGATAGCGTCCCGGCTTGCGCGGCCATCGGCATCCTCTTACCAATCCGCAAGGCTCGCAATCCGGATCAATGCGTAGTACGCCCCCACGCCTGAAGCCTTCACCATTCGTGTGAACGCGCTAAAATGAGATGGGCAGCCAAGCGGAGACGGTGATGCGGAACGAGCAGCGCTTTTTGACCATATCGATCGTGGCGACCATCGTGGTGGCGGCTCTCGGCATCGTCTTCGGCATCATCTCTGGCTCATTTTCCATCGCTTTCGACGGCGTCTATTCGCTGGCCGATGCGGCGATGACCGGGCTTGCGCTCTGGGTCTCGAGCCTGATCGTGCGGTCTGCGCAGAATAATGAGAAGGCTGGCCGCATCCGCAACCGCTTCACCATGGGCTTCTGGCATCTGGAGCCCATCGTGCTTTTGCTCAACGGTTGCCTGCTGATGACGGTGGCCGTCTACGCGCTGATCAATGCCGTCATCAGCGTCATCAATGGCGGGCATGAGCTGCATTTCGGCGCGGCGATCGTCTATTCCGGCGCCACGCTCGTCGTCTGCGTGGTCATGGCGTCGATCGGCATTGCGTTGAACCGCAGCCTGAAGTCCGATTTCATCGCGCTCGATATCAAGGCCTGGATCATGTCCGGCGGTATTGCGTTTGCGTTGCTTGTCGCCTTCGTGATCGGTCTTGCGGTGCTGCCGACGCCGATGGCCTGGATCGCCCGATATGTCGACCCCGTGGTGCTCGGCCTCGTCTGCCTGGTGATGATCCCGCTGCCGATCGGCACGATCTGGAAGGCGCTGAGCGAGGTGCTTTTGATCGCGCCTGTCGATCTGCAGGAGCATGTCGACCAGGTGGCGTCGGAGACCGTCAAGCGCCTTGGCTTCCTCTCCTACCGCGCCTATGTCGCCCGCGTCGGAAGGGCGACGGAGGTCGAGCTCTACTTCATCGTGCCGGAGGGGCTGCCCGCCAAGACGATCGAGGAATGGGACGCGCTGCGCGACGATATCGGAGATCGGATCGGCGGCGAGGGGGCCAATCGCTGGCTGACGATCGCCTTTACCGCCGATGCCGAATGGGCCGAATAAGCACCGTTTCTCCCGCTTGACGCTTTTGCCTTCACGTTGACTGCAATCAACGACGGTCCGCAACCTGCCGTGTACCATCCGCCCAATCTCAGACGCGCGCAGCGGCATAACAGCCGCTGTCCAAACTTGGGTTCTGGAGGGGCGCATGGAATTCCACAAGTCATTTCCGATCGCAGTCATCGACGAGGATTTCGACGGCAAGAGTGCCGCCGGCCGTGGGATGCGCGATCTGGCTGCCGCCATCGAGGCGGAAGGGTTTCGTGTCGTCTCCGGCGTCACTTATGAGGATGCGCGGCGGCTGGTGCATATCTTCAACACGGAGTCCGCCTGGCTGGTTTCCGTCGACGGGACGGAGGACAAGGCGTCGCGCTGGCAGGTGCTGGAGGAGGTCCTGAGCGCCAAGCGCCGCAAGAACGATCGGCTGCCGATCTTCCTGTTCGGCGACGACACCACGGCTGAAGATGTGCCGGCCAGCGTGCTGCGCCACGCCAACGCCTTCCTGCGGCTGTTTGAGGATTCCGCCGAGTTCATGGCGCGCGCCATCGTGCAGGCGGCGCGCAATTATCTCGACAGGCTGCCGCCGCCGATGTTCAAGGCGCTGATGGATTATACGCTGGAGGGCGCGTATTCCTGGCATACGCCGGGCCACGGAGGTGGCGTCGCCTTCCGCAAAAGCCCGGTCGGGCAGCTCTTCTACACATTCTTCGGCGAGAACACGCTGCGGTCGGATATCTCGGTGTCGGTCGGCAGCGTCGGGTCGCTTCTGGATCACGTCGGGCCGATCGCGGAGGGGGAACGCAACGCGGCGCGCATCTTCGGTACGGATGAGACTCTCTTCGTCGTCGGCGGCACGTCGACCGCCAACAAGATCATCTGGCACGGCATGGTCGGACGCGGCGATCTCGTGCTCTGCGACCGCAACTGCCACAAGTCGATCCTGCATTCGCTGATCATGACCGGCGCAACGCCGATCTATCTCATTCCCTCGCGCAACGGGCTCGGCATCATCGGGCCGATCTCCAAGGATCAGTTCACGCCAGAGGCGATTGCAAAGAAGATCGCGGCCAGCCCGTTTGCCGGCGAGACGAGCGGCAAGGTGCGGCTGATGGTGATCACCAACTCCACCTATGACGGCCTCTGCTACAATGTCGATGCCATCAAGGTGTCGCTGAAGGATTCCGTCGAGGTGCTGCACTTCGACGAGGCCTGGTATGCCTACGCGAATTTCCACGAGTTCTACGACGGCTTCCACGGCATCTCATCGACGCAGCCGGCGCGCTCGCAGAACGCCATCACCTTTGCCACCCATTCGACGCACAAGCTTCTCGCGGCCTTCTCGCAGGCGTCGATGATCCATATCCAGCACGCCGAGAACAAGAAGCTCGACGTCACGCGCTTCAACGAAGCCTTCATGATGCACACCTCGACCTCGCCGCAATACGGCATCATCGCGTCGTGCGATGTCGCCGCGGCGATGATGGAGCAGCCGGCCGGCCGCGCGCTGGTGCAGGAGACGATCGACGAGGCGATCAGCTTCCGCCGGGCGATGAACGCGGTACGCGGGCAGATGGGGCAGAGCTGGTGGTTCGACGTATGGGAACCCACGATCGCCGAGGAGACGCCGAGCGATACGCATGCGGAATGGGTGCTGAAGCCCGGCGACGCCTGGCATGGCTTTACTGGGCTTGCCGAAAACCACGTGATGGTCGATCCGATCAAGGTCACCATCCTGTCGCCGGGGCTCTCGGCGGATGGCACGATGCAGGAGCACGGGATACCGGCCGCTGTTATCACCAAGTTCCTCTCCTCGCGCCGGATCGAGATCGAAAAGACCGGGCTTTACTCATTCCTCGTGCTGTTCTCGATGGGGATCACGCGCGGCAAGTGGAGCACGCTCGTCACCGAGCTCATCAATTTCAAGGATCTCTACGACAGCAACGCGCCATTGACGCGGGCGCTGCCGGCGCTGGCCGCCGCGCATCCGGAGGCTTATGGGAACATGGGCCTGCGCGATCTCTGCGAGCAGATCCACGCCATCTACCGCAAGGACGACGTGCCAAAGGCGCAGCGCGAGATGTATACGGTGCTGCCCGAGATGGCACTGCGGCCGGCCGATGCCTACGATCATCTCGTCAAGGGGCGGATCGAGAGCGTCGAGATCGACAAGCTGATGAACCGCATCCTGGCGGTGATGATCGTTCCCTATCCGCCGGGGATCCCGCTGATCATGCCCGGCGAGCGGATCACCGAAACGACGAAGTCCATTCAGGATTACCTGCTTTACGCGCGCGATTTCGACCGCAAGTTTCCGGGATTCGAGACCGATATTCACGGCCTGCGCTTCGAGGCCGGCAGCAACGGGCGCCGCTACCTCGTCGATTGCGTGGCGGAGGGGGCGGTCCAATGATCCCGCGCGACGTGAAATCGCCGACGGTTGCGATACCGTTCAACAAGATGCTGAAGATCGTCGCCGTCGTCGATCGCGACAACCGCCAAGTGCAGGAGCTGCTGGCGCAGCTTGCCGCCGACAATTTCGAAGTCGAGCTCCGCGATGACTATACGGCCGATGTTTCGGAAGACGCCTCGGTGGGTGCCTATATCGGCTCAGTGGAAGGCGGGTTGCTGCCCTATGCGCGCGGCTTTCTCCGTTCGCTGCGCGAGGCGGGTTTCCGCACGCCGGTCTGGGCGATGGCGGATACGCTCAGTATCTCGGACATGGACGTCGTCGAGATGGCGGGCGAGGTGGATGGCTTCGTCTATCTCGGCCAGCAGACGCCGGCTTTCTATGCCAAGCAGATCGTCTCCAGCCTGATCAACTACGGCAAGTCGCTGCTGCCGCCGTTCTTCGGCGGCATGATGGCCTATGACGGCGAGGCCAACATCGCCTTCGATTGCCCCGGTCACCAGGGCGGACAGTTCTATCGCAAGTCGCCGGCCGGGCAGTTGTTCTTCAAGTATTTCGGCGAAAGCATCTTCCGCAACGATCTTTGCAATGCAGACGTCGATCTTGGCGACCTGCTGATCCACGAGGGCCCCGCCGTCGAGGCGCAGAAGCAGGCGGCGCGGATATTCGGGGCGGATCGCACCTATTTCATCCTGAACGGGACAAGCACCTCCAATAAGGTGGTGACCAACGCGGTGCTGCGCGCCGGCGATCTCGTGCTGTTCGATCGCAACAATCACAAGTCGCTGCACCAGGGCGCGCTCGTGCAGGCCGGCGCTATCCCGATCTACCTGCCGACGGCGCGCAATTCCTTCGGCATGATCGGCGCCGTAGACTGGGCGGCGTGGGACGAGGGCTGGCTGCGCCAGCAGATCGCGGCCCATCCGCTTCTGGCGGACAAGAGCCGGGCCAATGCGGAGCGCCCCTTCCGGCTCGCCTGCATCCAGCTCGCCACCTATGACGGCACGATCTACAACGTCCGGCAGGTGATGGAGAAGATCGGCCATCTCTGCGACTACGTGCTCTGGGACGAGGCCTGGATCGGCTACAACGCGTTCCATCCGCTGTTCGAGGGCCATAGCCCGATGCGGCTCAAGGACCTCAAGCCCGACATGCCCGGCCTGTTCTCGACGCAGTCGGTGCACAAGCAGGGCGCCGGCTTCTCTCAGGCGTCGCAGATCCACAAGCGCGACGAACATATCAGCGACCAGCGCCGCTTCATCGAGCACAAGCGCTTCAATGAATCGCTGCTGATGCACGTCTCGACATCGCCCTTCTACCCACTGTTCGCCTCGCTCGACGTCAATGCGAAGGTGCATGAGGGCAAGGCCGGCGAGATGCTGTGGGATCGCTGCATCGGTCTCGGGATCGAGGTTCGCAAGAAGCTGCGCGGCTTCGTCCAGCATTACGAGAGCAAGGCGACGAGCGCCGAGGAACAGTGGTTCTTCGATCCCTTTGTACCGGACAAGATCTCCGTCACCGGCTCGAAACACACCGGCGACCTCACGGGCATAAGGTGGGAGGACGTGCCGACCGATGTTCTGAAGCGCGAGCAGCAATGCTGGCGGTTCGATCCGGAGGCGACGTGGCATGGCTATGCCGGCTATGCGCCCGGCTACACGATGGTCGACCCCAACAAGCTGACACTTCTGACGCCTGGTATCGACCGGAAGACGGGCGAATATCGCGAGTTCGGCATCCCGGCGACCGTCGTTGCCAATTATCTGCGCGAGCAGCGCGTCGTGCCGGAGAAGTGCGATCTGAACAGCCTGCTCTTCCTGCTGACGCCGGCCGAAGACGAAAGCAAGCTCAACACGCTGGTCGCCAAGCTGGTGAAGTTCAAGAACCTGTGGGATCGCGACGCGCCGCTGCAGGATGTGCTGCCGACTGTCTTCGCCACCAATCGCGAGCGCTATCAGGGCTACACGGTGCGGCAGGTCTGCAAGGAGATGCACAGCTTCTATCGCTCCGCCGGCGTCAAGGAACTGCAGCGCCTGTGCTTCCGCTCCGAGAGCTTTCCGGAGCCGGCGATCTCGTCGAAGCAGGCCTACGAGGCTCTGGTCGCCAACAATGTCGACTACGTGCCGCTATCGGAAGCCGCGGGGCGCATCTCGGCGACGCTGGCGCTGATCTATCCGCCCGGCATCGGCGTGATCGTGCCCGGAGAGCGCTGGGACGAAAGGGCGCGGCCGATGCGCGATTATTTCCTGGCCTTCGAGGAGTCCTTCAACCGCTTCCCGGGCTTCAACTACGAAGTCCAGGGCGTGTTCCAGGAACGGATCGATGGGCGCATCAAGTTCCACACATATGTCGTGCGCGAGTAGGGCGAGGGGAGAGTGTCATCATGACCGATCACACAATGCATGCTGCGGCCGATACCACGGCCAAGAAGAAGATGAACCTGATGCAGCTGACCTTCATCGTTGCCGTCAACATGATGGGGTCGGGCATCATCATGCTGCCGGCGAACATGGCGCAGGTCGGCGCCATCTCGCTGCTCTCCTGGATCGTTACCGCGCTCGGCTCGATGGCGATCGCCTACGGTTTCGCGCAAGCCGGACTGTTCAATCAACGGCCCGGCGGCATGTCTGCCTATGCCGAGGATGCTTACGGCAAGGATGGCTACTTCCTCGTCTTCTTCCTGTATTTCCTGTCGCTGGCCATCGGCAATGTCGCGATCGGTATCTCGGCGGTGGGCTATCTCGCCGGCTTCTTTCCGGTGCTGACCTCGACGCCCGTCATGACCTGCGTCGCGCTGATCGCCCTCCTGTGGATCACCACGGCGGCCAATTTCGGCGGTCCGCGCATCACTGGGCGGATCGGGTCTATTACCGTTTGGGGCGTCATCATCCCGGTGGGGTTGCTCTCGATCATCGGCTGGTTCTGGTTCAGTTCGAGCACGTTCGGCGCTGCCTGGAATCCGAAGGGGCTGACGCTGGCGCAGGGGATGGGATCCAGCATCTCGCTGACGCTCTGGGCGTTCCTCGGCATGGAGTCCGCGGCGCAGAACTCCGATGCCGTCGAGAATCCGAAGCGTGACGTGCCGCTCGCCTGCATGTTCGGCACGCTCGGCGCTGCTGTCATCTATATCCTGTCGACGACCGTGATCCAGGGCATCGTGCCGAACGCCGATCTCGCGGCCTCGACCGGTCCCTTCGCGCTTGCCTATGCGACGATGTTCAATCCGACGATCGGCTCGATCATCATGGCGCTCGCGGTGCTTGCCTGTGTCGGGTCGCTGCTCGGCTGGCAGTTCACCATCGCGCAGACGGCGCGCACGGCGGCACAGGAGCGGATGTTCCCGGCGATCTTCTCGCGGGTGAACCAGATGGGGGCGCCCGTCCAGGGCATGATCATCCTCGGCATCGTGCAGACGGGGCTTGCCCTGATGACGATCTCGCCGACGCTCAACGAGCAGTTTTCCGCGCTCGTCAACCTCGCGGTGGTCACCAACGTGCTTCCCTATATCGTGGCGCTTTCGGCTCTCTTCGTGATGATGAAGAAGGCGGGCGTGCCGCCGGCGAAGTACCGGCTGAACTCCATCATCGCCACGCTCGGCATGCTCTACAGCGTGTTCGCGATCTATGCTTCGGGCAAGGACGCGGTGCTTGGCGGCATGCTGGTGACGGGTATCAGCTTCATCATCTACGGCCGGATCGCGCCGCGCTTTGCTAGCGGCCTGAACCGTGTCGCGGCGGCAGAATAGTTCCGGGGAGGATGCGTCATGCAACAGAAAAAGCGTTTGAAGACATTGCTGACCGCGTCGATCCTCGCCGGCGCGGCCGCCTCCATGGCGCTGTCGTCCGCCGAGGCGCAGACGCTCGATCGCATCAAGACGAGCGGCTCGCTGAAGCTCGGCTATGAGCCGGATGCCCGGCCATTCTCGTTCAAGACCGAGCAGGCGGCGCCCGGCGGCTACGCGGTCGCGCTGTGCGGCAAGATCGCCGACAGCCTGAAGACGGCGCTGAACCTGCCGCAGCTGAATGTCGAGTGGGTGCCGCTCACGGACAAGGGGCGGGAGCCGGCGATAAAGGATGGGACGGTCGATCTCGTCTGCGGGGCCGAGCCGATCACGCTTACTCGTCGCGCCGAGGTGTCCTTCTCGCTGCCGATCTTTCCGAGCGGCACGGGCGTGGTCCTGAGCAAGAGCGCGCCCTTGGCGCTGACCGAGGTGCTGGCCTATGGGCAGCCCACCAGCCGGCCGATCTGGCGCGGCTCTCCCGCCCGAACCATTCTCGAGCACAAGACCTTCTCGTCGATCGCGGGGACGACCAGTGAGCGCTGGCTGGCTGACCGGATCAAGACATTCCAGCTGGCGGCGACATCAGTGCCGGTGGAAAGCTACGCGATCGGTATCGAACGCGTCGTCGACGGCAGTTCGGCTGCACTGTTCGGCGACATGCCGCTCCTCATGGACGCAGCCGCCCGCAGCGACAATGCCGGCAATCTCGTGGTGCTGAGACGGCATTTCACCTACGAGCCATTGGGGCTGGAACTGACGCGCGGTGACGAAGACTTCCGTCTCGCCGTCGATCGCGCGCTCAGCCAGACTTACGCCTCGGTCGACTTCGTGGACCTCTTCACGACATGGTTCGGCGTGCCCGACGAGGCGATCGTCACCTTCTTCCGGCAGACCGCGCTGCCGGAGTAAACGTTATGCCGACCCGCATCATCAAGCTATTCCGTCGATAAAAACGATATTCGTTTCATATCGGAACAATCCGATACCCTCAGGGATTCGTACAAGGAGTAGTGAATGCGGAGGTAAGCCATGAACCGCGAGCGCGGACGGAGGAGGCTGATGCTCAGACTGCCGGATATCCGGCATGTCCTGTCAGGTGTGCCCACGGAAGCGCTCGGTGACATGTTCGAGTCCTACGCACTCGCCGCCGACGCACTCGACCGGTTTCGCAGCGAACTGCCGCTGCAGGAAAGTCTGATCGCGGAGTATTCCGAACTTTGTCATGAGATCGAGCAGGAGGTTATCCTCTATTGCTCCGGCGGGCTCAGATCTCAGGGGTGAGGCCGTTCAGCCTTCTTTTGTCTCGTCTCAATCAACCGGCATAAGCGGCTTTGCTTCCGTGCTTTCACGCGGCGGCCAGGCCCAGGCGCGCAGCAACTCGTAGAACACGCTGAGCACGATCGGCCCGAGAAATAGGCCCAGCAGTCCATAGGATAGCGTGCCGCCGATAACCCCGATCAGGATCACCAGCATCGGCGTCGAGAGACCTTTCGCCATCAGGATCGGCTTCAGCACATTGTCGACAAGCATGATCGGCACCGCCACGACTGTCAGCGCTAGCGCGACCGGTGTCGGCCATGAGAGCCAGCCCCAGATGATCGCCGGCACGAGGACCAGCCCCGGACCCAGCTGCATCACGCAGAGCATGAAGATGATGAAGGTCAGTGCGCCCCGTGCGGGCAAGTCGAAGAAGGCGAAGCACAGGCCGCACATCAACGTCTGCAGGAAGGCAACGCCGATGACGCCGCGCGAGACATTCCTGACCGTCGTTCCCGCGAGCTTGGCGAAGCCGACGCCCCGGTCGCCGGCGATACGGCTGGCCAGAACCTGGATAGTTTCGGCCAGCCGCCTCGACTGGGTGAGGAAGAAGCCGGAGAGGATGACGGAGGCGACGAAGCTCAACACGCCGCCGCTGATCGAGGCGAGCTTGGCGACGACGATGCCCATCACATGCAGGATCGGCTTTTGATATTCGATGATGTTGGAGGCGAGATCGCCGGCGACCTTGTTCCAGCCGGCATAGAGGCGTTCGCCGATGACGGGCCATCCGCGAATGCTCTCGGGGGCTGCCGGCAGCGCGAAGCTTTCCGCCTGGAGCTTTCCGACCAGCCCTTCCACCGCGTCGGCGAAATTGACCGCCACGAGCGCCACGGGGGCGATGATGAGCACGAGGCAGGCGACGACGATGACCGTCGCGGCAATCACCGGCCGGTTGCCGATCAGCCTCGAGAGCGCGTTGAACATCGGGTAAAGCGCGACGGCAAGGATGGCCGACCAGACGACGATCAGCGCGAACGGCGCTATGAGCAGCACCGTCCAGTAGGCGAAGAGGCCGATGATCCCAAGGCGCACAAGGTCGCTGACCCTTGCCTCGATCGAGATCTGTCCGGCGTCCTTCGCCGCCATGCCCACGTCGTTCGTCTGGTCCATCGTCATAACCCGCGCCGCGAGCCCCCTTGCGCGTCTGGTTACTGCGTCGTGTCGGGCACGACGTGGCGGACGCTGCCGTCCTCGATGAAGTCCGACGGGCGCTTCTGGCGCTTGCCGAGATCGGGCTCCTCGAACTTGATGCGCTCGTAGGGGATGGACTGCAGGATGTGCGAGATGCAGTTGATCCGGGCGCGCTTCTTGTCGTCCGAGGGGACGATCCACCATGGCGCATGGTTGCTGTCGGTCATCCTGAGCATCTCGTCATAGGCGCGGGTATAATCCCACCAGCGCTGGTAGGACTCGACGTCCATCGGGCTCAGCTTCCACTGCCGGACCGGATCGTCGATGCGGCGGCGGAAGCGGCGCTCCTGCTCCTCTTCGCTGACGGTCAGGAAGTATTTGAGCAACGTCACGCCGCTCTCGACGATCGCCGCCTCGAAACGTGGCGCGAGCTCCAGGAAGCGCTGCACCTTCTTCTCGCTGCAGAACCCCATGACGCGGTCGACACCGGCGCGGTTGTACCAGCTGCGGTCGAA
>NZ_DDHH01000080.1:0-5560 GCF_002338015.1 Rhizobium sp. UBA1881 | reverse complement strand
CCCTTGCCGGCGGCGTCGCGGCCTTCGAAGACGATGACCACCCGGGCGCCCGATTTCTTGACCCACGCCTGGAGATGCGCCAGCTCCACCTGCAGGCGGGCGATCTGCTTGTCGTAATCCCACGCCTTCTTTTTCTTCTTGTCCTTGCCGTTGGACTTTGCCGATGGCTCCGGGTCGTGCCCCTTGGTTTCCAGTATCTCGTCCATGGTTCTCCCTCCGTGCTCTTAAACCGTGCTGCCTGCCGATGTCGTGCCTGCCTGGTCGTAATTTCCGATCAGCGCGCGCAGCGCTTCTTCCCGGCCGTTGAAGATGTTGTCCGGACCGATCGTCCTGATGACGCCGGCGCGGCTCAGAATGCCGCGGCTCTCCTCGCTGAGGTCGGCGATCGCGAAGGTGATGTTTCGCTTGGCCAGAATCTCGGCCACGGCCTCGAGTGCTGTGGCGCCAGTGCTGTCGATATGGGTGATCGCGCTGGCATCGAGCACGAGGCAGCGGGTGTCGGCCGGCAGATTGCGCGCCACCGAGGTCAGGCGGTTCCTGATGTAATCGGCGTTGTAGAAGAGAATGCTGCCCTGGACCGCGAAAACGGCGGCGCCGTCGACAGGGCGCGCTTCGGGGTGGCGGGCAAGGTCGAAGAAGCCGTGCCGGCCTTCGATGCGGCCGAGCAAGCCGTCGCGCGGAAACATCGTCTGGCGCAGCAGGTAGACAAGCGTGGCGGCGACGGCGACGATGACGCCGTTGAGCACGCCGAAGCTGATGGCGCCCCACATGGCGATCAGCGCGAAGATGAACTCCATGCGGCTGATGCGCCAGATCTTGCGCAGTTCGTGGACGTCGATGAGGCTGATCGCCGCCATGGCAAGGATCGCGGCCAGCGCCGGAATGGGAAGGATGCGCAGCGCGCTGTGCAGGAAGACGAGGGCCGCGATCAGCGTTGCCGCCGAGACGAGGCCGGCCGCCTGCGAGACGCCGCCGGTCGACAGGTTGATCGCCGTGCGCGAATCCGAAACGCTGATCGGAAACGAGCCGAAAAGCCCCGGCGCGATGTTGGCCGCGCCGAGGCCTATCAGCTCCTGGTTCGCATCGACCTCTTCGCCGGTGCGCGAGCCGAAGCTGCGGGCCGCCACGATGCCCGCGCCGAAGCTCACCAGAAAGATCGCGGCGGAGCCGAGTATGATCTTGTCGAGTGGCATTTGGTGGAGCGCGGGCAGCGAGAAGCTTGGCAAGCCGCTCGGGATGTCGCCGACGACGGCGATGCCGCGCCCCTGAAAATCGAAGATGGCCGAGAGCACGACCGAGAGGACGACGACCAGCACCGGGCCCGGGATCTTCAATTGGAAGGCCCGGACGAGCCACAGCAGCGCGAACATCGCAAGGCCGAGAAGCAGCGAGGGCCAGTGGATCAGGCCGCTCTTGCCGGCGATCTCGACCAGCGGAGGGACGAGCCCGTCGGATTCGATCTTCACGCCCGTGAAGCGGCCGATCTGGCCGACGAGGATCGACAGCGACACGCCGGCGAAAAAGCCGACGAGGATTGGGCGCGAGAGGAAGCTTGCGAGAACGCCGAGGCGCAGCAGCTTCGCGGCGATGCAGCAGATGCCGACGCCGAGCGCGAGTGCCGCCGCGATGGCGACCCGATCGACCGGCGTGCCGGCGGGGTAGGCGGCGACGATCGTGCCCATGGCCGCGGCAAGCACGGTCATGGTGGCCGCATCGGGGCCTACGACGAGGAGCCGCGAGGGGCCGAAGATCGCGTAGGCGATTGGCGCGACGATGCTGGCGTAAATGCCCGTTTCCGGCGGAAGGCCGGCAATGGCGGGATAGGCGATGGCGCTCGGCAGGCCGACGGCCGCAATCGACAGCCCGGCCGGGATATCGCTCTTCAGCCAATCCCTGCTGAAACCACTCAGGCCTCGCAACATCGGAAGACTGCCTATCACCGCGGGCTCCTTATCACTTCGTCATCGGCATTCCCATGTTCGTGCCGGCCCCACTCCTAAAGAGCGGGACCGGCCTTCTCCCCTCAGTGTTCCAGGAAGACGTAGTTCATCCAGCTGCTCATTCTGAGCAGCACCTTTCTCAGCACCGCGACGTGGTGCCAGTGGTGGGTGTAGACGGCGACCTCGGCGACGACACCGCCGGGTAGCTGGTAGCCTTCGGTGCTCTCGAGGAGCTCGATGTTGGCGATCGTCTGGCCGGGCGCGGCGCGTTCGGGCGATTGCGGGTCGATCAGTGCGCCGGAGGGCTGCAGCTGGCCTTGCGCCATCACGTCGATGATCCCCTGCACGCGGGCCTTGAAGATCTTGCCTGGGACCGCCTTGAAGGCCACTTCGGCATCGTCGCCGACATTGACGCGTTGCAGCGAGTTCTGGATGAAGGCGGCGCCCAACATCTGGTCCTGGCTGTCGATGAACACCATGACCGGGCGCAGCGGCAGCGGGTTCGCCATCATGCCAGGGCGCAGGAAAACCTGGGTGACGTAGCCGTCGCTGGGGGCACGGACCGTCGTCTGATCGAGCTCGTATTCAGCGTTGGCAAGTTCGGCCTGCAGGCGGGCAACGGTGGGGTTGGTGCCGTTGATTTCCGATTCATAAGCCAGTTTTGCCTGCGTGGCCTGGGCGCGGGCGGTATCGACCGCGGCCTCGGCCGTCAGATAGAGGCCCCTGCGGTTTTCGACTTCGAGTTCGGAGTAGACGGCGCCACGACCGCTCGACTTGGCGTTTTCGTTGGAGGCCTGGAATTTCTCGAAGGCCTGCAGCGAACGGTCCCTGGAGGCTTCGGCGCCGGTGACGGCAGCGTTGGCGGCGTCGAGTGCCGCTTTCAATTGCAGCACCGTCTGCTTGGCCTCAGCGAGCGCTGCCGTCTTCTGGTCGACCGTGAACTGATAGGGGCGCGGATCGATGCGGAAGAGGACGTCGCCCTTCTTCAGCGGCGCATTGGGCGTGACCGGCACCTCGACCACCTGGCCGCCGACCGTTGGGATGACGGGCGCGGAGGTGAAGTAGATGCGGGCGTCGCTGGTGTAGGGATGATTGTAGCTCATCAGCAGCAACAGCGTGCCGATCAGGAAGATGCCGCCGAGAACCGATGTCGCCAGCGTCCACTGGTTCACCGGGATGCGGAAGATCTTGAAGATCGCGTAGCAGAGCGCCGCGTAGGTCAGTATGAGAAGCAGGTCCATCAGGCGTTCTCCCCCTCCGATGACTGGCCTTCCGACTGGCCTTCGAGTTCCGCGATGCGCGCATGCAGGCGTGCGATTTCAGCGTTGGCCTCCTGCGCCGGCGACAATTTGCCATCGCTGCGAATGCCCCAGCCGCGGTCCTCGCGGTAGATCGTTGCCCAGATGAACAGGAACGGCCAGATGGCGTGAAGGGTGAACAGGCTCACCCATCCGGCGACGTGGATCGCATCCTGATGCGGATGGTTTCTGGCCTTTGCCATCAGGTGCGGGATGTCGTGGATCGCGATCACCGCGTAGAACAGCGTGATCACGACGAAGAACAGAACGCCCAGTGCGAAATAGTCGAGGAACACGGTTTTTGCCTTTCGACAACGAATGGTCGACCTCAGCGGGTGCGGGGAATACGCAAAAACAATAGACCTGCGTGGGCGGCGATGCCCGTAGCATCACGTAACATCTATCGGATCGAGGACGGGCGGGTGGTCTTTCGCCGCCGTCGGGGGCATCGCCGATCTGCGAGCTCACGGTGTCAATTCGGGCTGTTCGCCACCATCGAGTACAAGCCGAAATGATCGCGGATGCCGCGTATGTTCGCGTATCTTACGTCTGCGCCCGCGCTCAACCGCCCTATAATCAGCTGGTCTTCCTGGGGGGAGATCGGCGGTGGGGGGTGCGATGAGCTGGAGAGTAAGCAATACGCCGCGACTGTCCGCTCTCGCCGTCGCCGAGGTTCATTTCCCCGATCAGGCCAAGAGGGTTCGGCATCTCTACCAGGTGAGCGAAGCGTTCCGCAGCATGTGCGAGGACCTCGCGGTGATCCTGGAGACGCTGACCCACCTCGATGATCTTCCGCGCACGGAGCGGGAGGCGCGTCGGCAGGAATACAAGGAACTGGAGAAGGCGCTTCTCACCGAAATCGGCGAGGCGCTGTCGCAATCGAACGTCGTATCGCTCAAGCGCTCCTGAGTGCTCGGACATGGAGCGCCAAGAGCAGCATTCATCGCCATTTGCACGGAAAGGTCGACGCGTCATGAAATCAAGATCGTTCAGACTAACTGCCGGCCTGACAACTGGCTTGACGGCGCTGGCCTTCATTTCCATGCAGCCGGCGCCTTTCGTGTTCGCTCAAACGGCGGCTCCCGCTGCGGCGCCGGCGTCTGCGGCCCCTGCAGCTGCGACCGACCTCTTGTCCGAAGATGAGCTGGAGGTACTGGTCGCCCGCATCGCGCTCTATCCGGACGAACTGGTCGCCGCGATTTCGGCGGCGTCGCTTTTTCCGCTGCAGATCATCGAGGCGCAACGCTTCCTTGAGGCTAAGAAGAAAAGCGCCGATCTCAAGCCCAAGGATGATTGGGATGGCAGCGTCATTTCGCTGCTGAACTATCCCGACATCGTGAAGATGATGAGCGACGATCTCGACTGGACGCAAAAGCTCGGCGATGCGCTCACCAACCAGCAGAAGGATGTGCTGGTTGCCATCCAGCAGCTGCGCGACGAGGCGGTGGCGAAGAACATCATCAAGACGGACGATAAGGTGACCGTCGTCACCGAAAACAACAACGTGGTGATCCGCCCGACCGATCCTCAGAAGGTCTATATCCCGCAATATGAGCCGCAGATGCTCTACGAGCCCGGCTACGCGGCCGAGCCGATCTCCTATTATCCAAGTTCCTACGACAACTATTACTATCCGGGCGCCGCGTTCTTCGCGGGGGCTGTCACCGGCGTCGCGTGGGCGGCGATCGTCAATTGGGACGACTGGGGTGTCTGGGGTGGACGCTGGAACGGCGACGTCGATATCGACTGCAACAACTGCTTCAACGACCGGAATTTCAACGGCAAGGTCAAGTGGAATGACGTCGATTGGACGAAGGTCGACCGCAGCAAGCTCAGCATCGACAAGAGCCAGTTCGCCAACCTGGATCGCACGGCGATCAAGTCCGGCCTTGAGGGCGACAAGCGCAACCAGCTGAAGAACCAAGTCGGCGATCGCCGGGCGGATTTCGGGGCAGGAGGGCGCAACACGGCGGCGCGCGCCGACGATATCCGCAAGGGAACGGTCAACGGCCTGAAGACCAACGGCAAGCCGGGCATCGCCAACAGACCGGCGGACCGGCCGAATGCCGGGAACCGTCCGGCGAATGCGTCTCGTCCGGATGCGCGTCCCGGCAATGCCGGGGCCAATCGTCCGTCGAAGGGCAATGTGAAGAAGAATTCCGGCGCGCCGAAGATGGCGGCGAGGCCGGACAACCGTTCACGGCCCAATGCGCTCGGCAACCCGCAATCATCCGGCCGCCGCGAAGCGATCGCGTCCCAGCGTGGCGGCCAGAGCATGGGTGGCGGTCAGCGCGGCGCGCCGCGGGCGCAGAGCCGCCCGGC
>NZ_DDHH01000007.1:0-38160 GCF_002338015.1 Rhizobium sp. UBA1881 | reverse complement strand
CCTCGGCGTGGCGGCCGATCAGCGGATCGATCTTGCCGGTCTTGGCCTTCTCGTTGAGATTGACGCAATAAGCCTTCAGGGCGTCCTGCTGCTTCTTGGCGCCGCCTTCTTCCTCGGTGCCGCGAGCGGCATTGGGCTTGCTCTCGGCTTCGCCTTCCTCGGCGCCACGCGGCGTGCGGTTCTCCGAAGAGCCGGCGCGCTTGCCGATGCCATGCGAGATGTAGTTGACCGCGTCGTAGCGGGTCATTTCCTGCTCCTGCAGGAAGTATGCAGCATGGCTTTCGCGCTCGGCGAAGATGGCGACGAGCACGTTGGCGCCGGTCACTTCCTCGCGGCCGGACGACTGCACATGGATCACGGCACGCTGAATGACACGCTGGAAGCCGGAGGTCGGCTTCGAGTCTTCATCGTATCCGGTGATCAGGTTGGAAAGTTCATTGTCGACGTATTCGACGAGCGTCTTCTTCAGCGCGACGAGGTCGACGTTGCAGGCACCCATGACGGCTGCCGCATCGGCGTCGTCGATCAGGGCGAGCAGCAGATGCTCGAGCGTCGCATATTCGTGATGCCGCTCGTTGGCAAAGGTCAGTGCCTGATGGAGCGCCTTCTCAAGACTAGGCGAAAATGTTGGCACGTTCAGATCCTCACTTCTTTTCCATGACGCATTGCAGCGGATGCTGGTGCTGTCGGGCGAAGTCCATCACCTGGCTCACCTTGGTTTCCGCCACCTCGTATGTAAATGTTCCGCATTCGCCAACGCCGTGGTTGTGGACATGCAGCATGATGCGGGTGGCACTTTCACGGTCCTTCTGAAAAAACCGCTCCAGGATGTGGATGACGAATTCCATGGGCGTGTAGTCGTCGTTCAGAATAAGCACGCGGTACAGGTTAGGCTTCTTGGTCTTCGGTTTGGTGCGCGTTATGACCGAGGTGCCGCGATTTCCGTTATCCCCGTTCCTTTCGCTATCATCCTGCATCCGGACGGGCGTTGCGATCATTTTCATTCGTTCCTCGATCAACCCGGCGGAGCATGGGAGATGTGCTTTACCCGCCGAATGTCTGACTACTAACTTAGTTCATAATAGAGCGATTTTAAGCCCCTTGCTTCACACTGCAATCACAATTCGCCCGCGTCAGGCGCAAAGACACAAAAATAGCGCGCAGATTTGAGACTGCCTGACGGCAAAACAAAAAGACCGGCTGCAGATGCGTAGCCGGTCTTTGTATTTCAAGAGGTAAGAGACGTGTGCGCTAAGCTTAGGCCGCCGTCTGCGTCGCAACCGGCGCCGGCTTCATTGCCTTGGCGGCGGCCGCGACCGGCGCCTCATAGGGCTTGTAGGCGCTCTTGGCGATGTCGGAGTACATTTCCGTCAGCTTCGTCGCTTCGGCGACAAAGTTTTCATAGGCGGACTTCACATAGCTGGTCTGCAACTCGAAGACTGCTTCGAAGCTGCGGGCGCCCGAAAGCGTCTCGAAATGCGTGACAGCGTCCTGAAAAGACTTCTTGGAATATTCGGTGGTTTCCGTCGCGATCGCCTGCAGGCCCTTGGCGGTTTCCGAGTAGCTTTTCAGCACCGCGTCCATGGCTTCCTTGCTCTTGCGATTCGTGTCCTCAAAATTCAGCATGACTATCCTCCTGGTCCTGCGTGCGCGGGCCTCCTTGCCCTGCCTCAGCCACAAAGGTTAGCTGCACCGCACACGAAGTCAAGCGACTTTGTGCAATGCAAAACAATCATTGGTTGCGGTAGCAATTGTAATTCTGGCCCGATTTCCGAGCGACGTACGTCTTTAATTGATTTCGCTAAAATATATCAGGCGGCCGCAACCGTAAGCTTTGAATAAAAACTCGGTTGCGAGCCGCGAATACTTCTCGACGACTATCAGTCGAGCAGATCGGCCGGAACCTTGCCGCCATTCTCCGACAGCTTCTTCAGAAGCGCCTTGTGCAGGAACATGTTCATCGTCGCCGAGTCGTTCTTGTCGCCGGTATAGCCGAGCTCGGTCGCCAGCTCCTTGCGCTCGGTCAGGCTCGCATCCATGCCGACTGCCTTCATCAAATCGACGATCGAACGGCGCCAATCGAGCTTCTGGCCATTCTTCTTGACGGCGGCGTCGAGCACCATGGCGATATCGACCGAGGTCGATGGCGCGGAGGTGGCTGGCGATGTGGGTGCAGGGGTCGGAGACGGGCTTGGGGCCGCGGAGGGCGATATCGGTGCCTGCGCAGGCTCGATCTTAGGTGCAGCGGCCGGCGTTGCCTCGGCGGCGTGTGCCTCACCCCAGATTGCGTGTTTGATCTTGTCGAAAATACCCATGTCCGGTTTCCCCTTGATGGCGCTCGAGCACATGCTCAAGCCCAAGATGGGGCGCAAGACCCGGTGGTCCAGAGCGGGACCAGCAATTTCGGCCAGGCCGCGATGCCGCGGCCCAGGCACAATCGGTGCGAGAAGGACCTCGCGACCGGATCAGAGATCGACGTCGAGGATCGCCATCGAGAAGTTGTACGAGCGGTCGCCGTCCTCGTCATCGATGTAGACGACGCCCAGAAATTCCTCGCCCATGTAGACTTCAGCGGAATCGTTCTTGCGCGGACGTGCCTTGACGATCATTTCCGGGTTGAACGTGCGTTTGAAATAGGCGTCGAGTTTCTTGATTTCTTCGGGCTTCACACTGCATCTCCTGAGCGGTCTCAATGGCCGCTTTTTGCATGGGAAAGTTGGGCCTGTAAAGGCGCGGAGCCGGTAGTGACACCGCTTTCCCCGCCGTTCTTCAGGCCATGTTGTCGCTATAAGCGACACGAAAGCGCCTAGATGTCGGCGCCCATCACCTGATCCATGATCACCTGGTCCATGAGCCTGGATGGTTCCGAACAGCCGGCCGTGCCGACCACCTTGGCGGGTACGCCCGCGACCGTCGTCTTCGGCGGCACCGCCTTCAGCACGACGGAGCCGGCGGCGATGCGCGAGCAATGACCGATCTCGATATTGCCGAGGATCTTGGCACCCGCGCCGATCAGCACGCCACTAGCGATCTTCGGATGGCGATCGGCCCCCTCCTTGCCGGTGCCACCGAGCGTGACGCCGTGCAGGATCGAGACGTTGTCGCCGATGACGGCGGTCTCGCCGACGACGAGGCCCGTCGCGTGATCGAGGAAGATGCCACGACCGATACGGGCGGCCGGGTTGATATCGGTCTGGAAGACGCTCGACGAGCGGCTCTGCAGGTAGAGCGCCAGATCACGACGGCCGCGATTGAGCAGCCAGTGCGCGAGACGATGCGTCTGCAGCGCGTGGAAACCCTTGAAATAGAGCAGCGCTTCCATGAAGCGCAGGCATGCCGGATCGCGGTCGTAGACGGCCTGGATATCAACGCGCAGGATGGCACCCCATTCCGGCCAGTCGGCCAGCATCTGGTCGAAGGTCTGGCGCAGCAGGATCGCCTGCATATCGGGATGATCAAGGCGCTCGCAGATGCGGTAGATCACGCATTCCTCGAGCGAGCGATGGTTGAGCACGGTGGAATACAGAAATGCCGCCAGCACCGGATCGGCTTCGGCGGCAAGACGCGCTTCCTCGCGCAGGCTATCCCAGATCGGGTCCATCGCCTTGAGCGAACCTTGGGTCTCAAGAGGACGAATGTCTGACTTCGCGACCATCGAGGTCTCCTTGTCTTCCGGACGGCATTCCACCCGGGCATTGTATTCCGGCCGGATCGCGCGATCCGGCTACGCCACTGGCGCCTGAGTGTCACCCTATATAGGGCAAAATCCGGCTGATATAAATGGGTCGACGGAAACAGCTTTTCGCTATTTCCGCATTTTGGTGAACGATCGTCCTTGCGCGCCCGCCCCTGATGTCACCGGGCGGAGAGTTCAGCGTAGAAGTCCAGCACGGCCGCCTTGAACACCTTGTCGCCGACGGCAAGCATGTGGTCGCGGCCGGGGATGTCGAGCGCGCGGGCATCGGGCATCAGCGCCGCCAGCTCCTGTGGAGAGCCGGCAATATCGTCCTTGGTTCCGACGGCGACCAGCGTCGGCGCCTCGATCTTTGCCATGTCGCTTCGTTCGACCAGATCGCGCGAGCCCCTGATGCAGGCGGCGAGCGCCTGGCGGTCGCTCTTCGTCTGCTCGGCGAAGGCGCGGAACATCCGGCCGCGGGCATGGGTGACGCCATCAATCGACGGCGCGAGAAGCGCGTCTGCGATCGGGTCCCAATCGCCGACACCATCGGTCATGCCGATGCCGAGGCCGCCGAGCACCAGCGAACGGACGCGATCGGGCCTGCTGAGCGTCGCGAAGACCGAGATGCGCGCGCCCATCGAATAGCCGATCAGGTTGGCTTCCGGGATGCCGAGATGATCGAGCAACGCGATGGAATCAGCGGCCATGATCCACGGGCGATAGGCTTCGGAATCATGCGGCTTGTCGCTTGCGCCGTGGCCTCTATTGTCCATCGCGATCACCCGGTATCCGGCCTCGCCCAGCGTTTTCAGCCAGCCCGGGTAGACCCAGTTGACGCTAGCGGTCGAGGCGAAGCCGTGGATGAGCAGCACCGGCGGCCCCTCGGGATTTCCCTCGTCGAAATAGGAAAGGTTGAGGCCGTCGTGCACGAAGGTCGAAAAGGCAGGCGTATTCAAGTTCATCGGGGCAGTCCTGTTTTGCCGGGACCATATTTTATCGGGCCGCTGACGGGAACCCCTGCCCCAATCAAAAAACACGGCCCAAAAGCGCCTCCAAAAACTATCGGGCGCGCCTCTCCTTTGGCTCGACACATTTCCGGCGACGCACTATAAGGTGCGCACGTTTTCAAAGGCATTCGGAGATCCCTCATGGCCGGTCACAATATCCCTCACTTCCAGAACGACGGCGGACACCGTGTCATCGAAGTCGGCGTGAAGGAATTCATGTGCACCGGCGCCTCCGTTCCCTACGACCACCCGCATATCTTCATCGACATGGGCGACGAGAACGAGAAGGTCTGTTCCTACTGCTCGACCCTCTACCGCTTCAACGGCACACTGAAGGCCACCCAGACGAACCCGGCCGGTTGCGTCTTCCACTTCCAGGTCGCCTAAGTCACACGTCGCTTAATTCACCGAAACACAGATTGGATCGACCATGTCGGTCGAACATGCCGCTATTATCGGAGCGGGCGTCGCTGGTCTGACGGCGGCGCTGGCACTCGCCAGGCATGGCATTCGCTCCGAGATCTTCGAGCAGGCGCCGGAGCTGACCGAGGTGGGCGCCGGGCTGCAGATATCGCCCAATGCGTCGCGCATCCTCGACAAGCTCGGTGTTCTCGACCTGCTGACGCCGATCTGGCTCGAGCCGAACAGTATTCGCCTGATCTCCGGCACGTCCTTGCATGAACTGGCGGCCGTGCCATCGGGCCCCGCCGCGCGCGCTCGCTGGGAAGCGCCCTACGGGGTGCTGCATCGCACCAGCCTGCAAGGCGCGCTGCTTGCCGCCGTCAAAGACAATCCGCACTGCACGCTGCATCTCGGCTCGCGCATCGAAAGCGGCGATATCGCCTCCATTACCCACGCGGGCGGTGTGATCATCGGCGCCGATGGCGTCTGGTCGAAGACGCGCAATCTTGTCGCCGACAGCCCCTCCTCACGGTTTTCCGGCAACATCGCCTATCGCTTCACCGTCTCGGCGGCGGATGCGCGGGGTATCCTCAACCGCGAGAGCGTCTCGGCCTTTCTCGGACCATCGGCGCATCTGGTCGCCTATCCGCTGCGCGAGACCGACAGCTTCAACATGGTGGCGATCACCACGGGCCATGCAGCCACGCGCGAGTGGCTGGCGCAGCCGACGCAGGCGCAGCGCCAACAGCTGCTCGCCCGCTTCTCGCGCTGGAACCCGGCGCTGCTGTCGCTGTTTGAAAAATCCGGCGAGATGACCTTCTGGCCGCTTTACGAGGCAACGCGCGGCAAGTGGCAGAACGGCCGCGATACGGTGCTGATCGGGGATGCGGCGCATGCGATGATGCCATTTGCAGCGCAGGGTGCCGCGATGGCGATCGAGGACGCCTATGAACTGGCGTCGTTTCTGGCCAAGCGTCCCGTTTCAGAAGCGCTGCCGCTCTTCGAAGCGCATCGCGTCCCGCGCGTGAACCGGCTGCGCCAGCGCGGCGCGTTCAACCAGTTCGTCTATCACGCCCGCGGTCCATTCCGGATCGGGCGTGATATCGTTCTCTCTCTGAAGCCGCCGCAAAGTCTCGCGGCGGATCTTGACTGGATCTACGCTTACCGCGCGATCGACTGACAGCGTCGCTGATCAGACAGCCTTGGCGGCGGCGAAGCCGCGCTCGATGTCGAGCTTGATATCGGCAACATCCTCGAGACCGATCTGCAGGCGGATCACCGGACCCTCGGTCGGCGCCTTGGTGACGCGGCGGTCGTTCAGGTTGACGTGGACCGCCAGGCTTTCGAAACCACCCCAGGACCAGCCGAGACCGAAAATCTTCAGCGCATCGAGGAAGGCATGCGCCTTTGGCTTGAAGGCGCCCGGGTCATCGGCCTTCAGCACGAAGGAGAAGATGCCGCTGGCGCCCTTGAAGTCGCGCTTCCAGAGTTCATGACCCGGGAAGCTTGGCAGCGCCGGATGCAGCACCGCGGCCACGTCTTCGTGGCCTTCCAGCCATTTGGCGACGGTGAGCGCGCTTTCGTAGTGACGCTCGAGGCGCACGCCCATGGTGCGCAGGCCGCGCAGGATCTGGTAGGCATCGTCAGGCGCACCGCAGATGCCGAGCGTGATGTTGGCCTCGTGCAGTTGCTCCCAATGCTTGGCATTGGCCGAAACCGTGCCCATCAGGATATCGGAGTGGCCGGACGGATATTTCGTCGCCGCGTGGATCGAGATATCGACGCCGAAGTCGAGCGGCCGGAAATAGACCGGCGTTGCCCAGGTATTGTCCATCGTCACCACCGCGCCATGCTTGTGAGCGATCGCGGCGATAGCCGGGATATCCTGCATCTCGAAGGTGTTGGAGCCCGGCGCTTCCGTGTGCACCAGCTTGGTGTTCGGCTTGATCAGCGTCTCTATGCCGACACCGATCGCCGGATCGTAGTATTCGACGGAAACGCCGAGGCGCTTCAGCATCGTGTCGCAGAAATGGCGGGTCGGGCCATAGACCGAATCGACCACCAGCGCATGATCGCCCGACGACAGGAAAGCCAGGAACGGCACGGTGACGGCGGCGAGACCCGACGGAACCAGGATCGTTCCGGCCGATCCCTCGAGCGCGTCGATCGCCTCGCAAAGAGCATCGGTGGTCGGCGTTCCGCGTGTTCCGTAGGTGTATTTCTGCGCCCGCTGATCCATCGCCTTGGCATTGGGAAACAGCACCGTGGACGCGTGCACGACGGGCGGATTGACGAAGCCATGATAGTCGGAAGGGTCATTGCCGATATGCGAAAGGCGGGTATTGATGCCGGCGTTTTGAAGCAGGCCGTCTCTATCTGTCATGTCTAATTAAGCCTTTGGAATGAACGCTCTTTGCGGAAGTCTTGGACCTCTCCAAAGGCGGGGTCAACCCCGCTCACGTAACGTAAAGTCGACGAACAGAACCGGTCGGTACGGCAATTATCCAGATATATCAGAGAGTTTACGCGATTTTTTTCGCCAAACACTGCCTTTTGGGTAATCAATTGCTCATTTTGTGAGCCGCGCTTAGCAAATTGCCGAAATATCACGCAATCTTGTGGCGCGAGACTTGACCGTGGTGACATTTCCGACTGTGATAGACCCACTCGCGCCGGGAGGGTGTCGGGTCGCTTGGGGGGTCTGCATGCTTCTGCGGATGCTCCCACAATAAACAAAAGATAACGGAAAAAGGTTGGGAAAAATGAAGATTAAGCTTCTGTCGGTCGCCATTGGCGCAGCAGTCTTCGCACTTGGCGCTTCGGCAGCTTCGGCGACGACGCTCGGGGACGTAAAAGCAAAAGGGTTCGTTCAGTGCGGCGTCAACACCGGCCTGACCGGTTTCGCGGCACCTGACGCTTCCGGCAACTGGGCCGGTTTCGACGTCGATTTCTGCAAGGCCGTTGCATCCGCCGTCTTCGGCGATCCGACCAAGGTGAAGTACACGCCGACCAACGCCAAGGAGCGCTTCACGGCGCTGCAGTCCGGCGAAATCGACGTTCTGTCGCGTAACACGACTTGGACCATCAACCGCGACACCGCTCTCGGCTTCAACTTCCGCCCGATCACCTATTACGACGGTCAGGGCTTCATGGTTCGCAAGAGCCTGAACGTGAAGTCGGCTCTCGAACTCTCGGGCGCGGCCATCTGCGTACAGTCCGGCACGACGACCGAGCTCAACCTCGCCGACTACTTCAAGGCCAACAACCTGCAGTACAATCCGGTGGTTTTCGAAAAGCTCGAGGAAGTCAACGCGGCCTATGATTCGGGCCGTTGCGACGTCTACACCACCGACCAGTCCGGCCTCTACTCGCTGCGTCTGACGCTGAAGAACCCCGACGAGCACATGATCCTGCCTGAGATCATCTCCAAGGAGCCGCTCGGCCCGGCCGTTCGCCAGGGCGACGACCAGTGGTTCGACATCGTTTCCTGGACGGCTTACGCGCTGATCAATGCCGAGGAATTCGGCATCACTCAGGCCAACGTCGACGAGATGAAGAACTCGCCGAACCCGGATATCAAGCGCTTCCTCGGCTCCGAGGCTGACACCAAGATCGGCACCGATCTCGGTCTCACCAACGACTGGGCTGCAAACGTCATCAAGGGCGTCGGCAACTACGGCGAAATCTTCGAGCGCAATATCGGCCAGGGCAGCCCGCTGAAGATCGCTCGTGGCCTGAACGCGCTGTGGAACAAGGGCGGCATCCAGTACGCACCTCCGGTCCGCTAATCGGCCCCATATGAAAGCCCGGAAAGGCGGCCAAGCCGCCTTTCCGTCTTCCAAAAAAGAAAAGCCCTAAAAGGGGCACACAGGGGAAAGGCTCGGCATGGCGCAGCAAGAGGCGGCTCACACCACACCCATATCCGAAAGCGGCTGGAACTACCGGTCCGTACTCAACGACCCGAAATATCGGGGCATCTTCTTCCAGGTCATCACCGTCGTCGCACTCGTCGGCCTCGTCTGGTGGATCGCGCACAACACCGCGGCCAACCTCGCACGCAGCAACACGGCCTCGGGCTTCGGCTTCCTGCGCGGCCGCGCCGGCTTCGAAATCGGCCAGTCGCTGATCTCCTACACCAGCGATTCGACCTACGGACGCGCTCTTGTCGTCGGCATCCTCAACACCATGCTGGTGGCCATCACCGGCATCATCACGGCGACCATCATCGGCTTCATCGTCGGCATCGGGCGCCTGTCGCACAACTGGCTGATCGCCAAGCTCTGCCAGATCTACGTCGAGGTGTTCCGCAACATCCCGCCGCTGCTCGTCATCTTCTTCTGGTATTCCGGCGTTCTCGCCGTTCTGCCGCAGCCGCGTGAATCGCTGCACCTGCCGTTCAGCATGTTCCTCAACAATCGCGGCCTGGCCTTCCCTCGCCCGATCTTCGAGAGCGGCATGCTCGCGGTGCTCGCCGCCTTCGTGATCGCGATCATCGCCGTCATCTTCATGGCGCGCTGGGCGCACAAGCGGCAGGCGGCCACCGGCAAGCCGTTCCACACCATATGGGTGTCGATCGGGCTCATCGTCGGATTGCCCGTCGTGGCCTTCCTCGCATCGGGACTGCCGATGTCCTTCGACATTCCCGTTGCCGGCAAGTTCAACCTCACCGGCGGCTCGGTCGTCGGGCCTGAGTTCATGTCGCTGTTCCTGGCGCTGTCCTTCTACACCGCCTCCTTCATCGCCGAGATCGTTCGCGGCGGTATCCGGGGTGTGCCGAAGGGCCAGTCGGAAGCGGCCGGCGCGCTCGGTCTGCATCCCTCCAGCGTCACGCGCCTCGTCGTCGTGCCGCAGGCCATGCGCATCATCATTCCGCCGCTGACGAGCCAGTATCTCAACCTCACCAAGAACTCGTCGCTGGCGATCGCCATCGGCTTCTCCGACCTCGTCGCGGTCGGCGGCACCATCATGAACCAGAGTGGCCAGGCGATCGAGATCGTCTGCATCTGGGGTATCATCTACCTCGGACTGAGCATTCTCACCTCGCTATTCATGAACTGGTTCAACGCCAAGATGGCCCTGGTGGAGAGATAAGACGATGTCCGTATCGAAGAACTCCTTCGTCCGAACCACCATGCTGTCGCCCGAACCCGCCCCGGCGGGAGAAAAGGGCGTCACTGCCTGGGTCCGCAAGAACCTTCTGGCGACGCCGAAAGACGTCGTGCTGACGGTGCTTGCGCTAGCGCTCATCCTCTGGGCGGTGCCGCACATCGTCAACTGGCTGTTCATCGAGGCCGTCTGGTCCGGTCCCGACCGCACCTTCTGCGCAACGACAGTCCAGGGCGGCGTTCAGCCCGAGGGCTGGAGCGGCGCCTGCTGGGCCTTCGTGCAGGCCAAGTACGACCAGTTCATCTTCGGCCGCTATCCGATCAGCGACCGCTGGCGCCCGACCATCGTCGGCATCCTGTTCGTGGCACTCTTGGTGCCGATGCTGATCCCGTCGGTGCCGCGCAAGGGTCTGAACGCGATCCTGCTGTTCCTCGTCCTGCCGGTCGTTTCCTTCTGGCTGCTTTACGGCGGCTTCGGTCTCGAGGTCGTGGAAACGTCGCTCTGGGGCGGCCTGATGGTGACGCTGATCCTGTCCTTCGTCAGCATCGCGGTCTCCTTCCCCTGCGGCATCCTGCTCGCGCTCGGTCGGCGATCGAAGATGCCCGTCATCCGCATGGTCTGCGTGGCCTTCATCGAAATCGTCCGCGGCGTGCCGCTGATCACCGTCCTCTTCATGGCAAGCGTCATGCTGCCGCTGTTCCTGCCGACCGGCTGGACCATCGACAAGCTGCTGCGCGCACTGATCGGGGTGTCGATCTTCACCTCGGCCTACATGGCCGAAGTCATCCGCGGCGGCCTGCAGGCCATTCCGAAGGGCCAGTTCGAGGGCGCGGATTCGCTCGGCCTCGGCTACTGGCAGAAGACCCGGCTGGTGATCATGCCGCAGGCGATCAAGCTGGTTATCCCCAGCATCGTCAACACCTTCATCGGCACCTTCAAGGATACGTCGCTGGTGTCGATCATCGGCATGTTCGACCTGTTGAACATCGTGCGCCTGAACTTCTCTGACGCCAACTGGGCCAGTGCGGTGACGCCTTTGACCGGCCTGATCTTCGCGGGCTTCGTTTTCTGGCTTTTCTGCTTCGGCATGTCACGCTATTCAAACTTCATGGAACGCCACCTCGACACTGGCCACAAACGATAAGAGCAAGGGGAAAAATCATGGCTGAAGCCCAACCCAAAAAGATGACCGTGTCGGCAACCGATGTTGCCATTGAGATCATCGGCATGAACAAGTGGTACGGTGATTTCCACGTGCTGCGCGACATCAACCTGAAGGTCATGCGCGGCGAGCGCATCGTCATTGCCGGCCCTTCGGGCTCCGGCAAGTCGACGATGATCCGCTGCATCAACCGTCTGGAAGAACACCAGAAGGGCCAGATCATCGTCGATGGCACGGAACTCACCAACGACCTGAAGAAGATCGACGAAGTGCGCCGCGAAGTCGGCATGGTCTTCCAGCACTTCAACCTCTTCCCGCACCTGACGATCCTGGAAAACTGCACGCTGGCGCCGATCTGGGTGCGCAAGATGCCGAAGAAGCAGGCCGAAGAGATCGCCATGCACTTCCTCAAGCGCGTCAAGATCCCCGAGCAGGCCAACAAGTATCCGGGCCAGCTCTCCGGCGGTCAGCAGCAGCGCGTGGCAATCGCCCGCTCGCTGTGCATGAACCCGAAGATCATGCTGTTCGACGAGCCGACATCGGCGCTCGACCCTGAAATGATCAAGGAAGTGCTCGACACCATGGTCGGTCTTGCCGAAGAAGGCATGACGATGCTGTGCGTCACCCACGAAATGGGCTTCGCCCGCCAGGTCGCCAACCGCGTCATCTTCATGGACCAGGGCCAGATCGTCGAACAGAACTCGCCCGCCGAGTTCTTCGACAATCCGCAGCACGAGCGCACCAAGCTCTTCCTCAGCCAGATCCTGCACTAGGACTGCGGTAACAACGCTTAATGAAAAACCCGCCGGGCGAAGGCCGCGGCGGGTTTTCTGTTTCTAGCGTTTCTGATGGTGCCTTACACCAACATAAAATGCCGAAATCAGCCCTTCAGCTTGGCATTGCAGAGGCTGTAGAAGCCACCGCCCTTCTGGATCCACTTCAGGCCGTTCAGCGTGTTGGCGTCCTTGTTGGTGTGGTAGGAATCGACGCAAGTGTGCATGCGGCCCTTGCCGGGAGTTTCCTTGGCGTATTTGGGAGAAATCGCCGTCGGGAAGGTCACGCCCTTGGGAGCGTCCATGGTCGGCTTTTCAGGCTCGGCGCCGGTCGCCATCGTAACGTCAGGCTCGGCGGTCGCATCCGGGCCGCACTGCGCCTTGCGGAAGTCGTTCCACTTGATGTCCTTGGCGGAACCATCCGCCTGCGCCGACTTGTACTTGGCGCTGCACTCTTTCATCGAGAGCGCCGAGGACGGCGTGGCGAAGGCGAGCGCGCCGAGCAGGGAAACAGAGGCAAGAATTGTCAGATGCTTGATCATGGTCATTCCTCCAAAGCCTTATATGCAGGCTAAGCCACTCTTATCCCGGCGCATTTTGTTGTCAACGCGGCTTTTTCGATGGTTGCGCGAATATTGCGTGACACCAATACGCGCAGCTCGCAGCGGCCACGCTTTAGGCTCCACACTGCCATCGCCCCCTACTCCGCCGTCCTTTCACGCGACCGTGAGCGGGTGTATAGTCGCGCCGCTGGTTCTTCCCTGCATTTTTATGGAGGATGACATGCGCCAACCCGACATGCAAAAAGTGGATGCCCTCGTCGGCCGGCTGGTCGGCGATATCGGCGCCGCCGTATCCGGCTCCCTGGTGGTGCTCGGCGACGACGTCGGACTGTTCAAGGCGATGAGCGACGGCGAGCCCGTGACCGCCGCCGAGCTTGCGGAAAAGACGGCGGTCAAGGAGCGCTATCTGCGCGAATGGCTGTCGGCGCTCGCCGCCGCCGACTATTTGACCTATGACGAAAAGACCGACCGCTTCCGGCTGACGCCGGAGCAGGCGCTTGTCTTCGCCGACGAGGACAGCCCCGCCTTCTTCACCGGCGCGTTCCAGCTGGTGCAGGCGATGTGGACGGACGAGCCGAAGGTGGCCGACGCCTTCCGCACCGGCAAGGGGCTCGGCTGGCACGAGCACAGCAACTGCCTGTTTCGCGGCACCGAGCGCTTCTTCCGCACCGGCTACAACAACAGCCTTGTCACCGAGTGGATACCGGCGCTCGATGGCGTCGAGAAAAAGCTGAAGGCCGGCGCCAAGGTGGCCGATGTCGGCTGCGGCCATGGCAGCTCGACCATCCTGATGGCGCAGGCCTATCCCGCCTCGCGCTTCGTCGGCTACGACTACCACATGCCGTCGATCGAACGCGCACGGATGGCGGCCAAGGAGGCCGGCGTATCCGACCGCGTCAGCTTCGAGCAGGCCTCGGCCGCGAGCTTCCCGGCAGGAAGCTACGACCTTGTCGCCATGTTCGATTGCCTGCACGACATGGGCGATCCCGTCGGCGCGGGAAAGCATGTGAAGGAAACGCTTGCGCCCGGCGGCACCTGGATGATCGTCGAGCCCTTCGCGCATGATCACCTCAAGGACAATCTCAACCCTGTCGGCCGCGTCTACTACGGCGCCTCGACGATGATCTGCACGCCCGCCTCGATGTCGCAGGAGGTCGGACTGGCGCTCGGGGCGCAGGCCGGTGAAACGCGATTGCGCAAGGTGGCGCTCGACGCCGGCTTCAAGCATTTCCACCGCGCCACCGAAACGCCGTTCAACATGGTGTTCGAGGTTCGCGCTTGAAAAGAGGCCGACATCCACGGCCCGGACAGGATCGACGTATCGCCAAACGCTGAAAATAGCCGTTAACTATCAACCAGATAGGGAAAAGATCAGCGCATCGCCATTTTTATGCGTTTTGCCGCTTGCGGGAATCCAAGTGCCTGATTATAAGGGCGCCACCACGAAGGAAGCGCCCTTCGTCTATCGGTTAGGACACCAGATTTTCATTCTGGGAAGAGGGGTTCGACTCCCCTAGGGCGTGCCATCGTGGTTGATTTCATTACATTTTCTTGAGTTTCGCCCGAGCAATACCGGAGTGATCACCCGCGCTCGGCGCTAACGCCATTCAGCGCATCGACGTCACGAAATGTCAGATGCGCGGCTTGGGTGCCGGTTCACGATCGGAATCGCCGGAGTTTGGCTCTCCCTTGGGCTCGATCAAGAGAACCTTGACTTCGTTCTTGGCTCGGGGACGATGAACAATCCCCTTGGGCACGACGAACAACTCGCCGGCCTTGATCGTGCGAGGCGGCTCCCCTTCGATATCCATCTCCATTTCACCTTCCAGCACGTAGAAAAAGTCATCTGTCGTGTCATGCTTGTGAAAAGGGTATTCGCCGATGAACTTAACGACCATCACGTCATTTTCGTTGTAGTCGGCGATGACGTGCGGATCCCAGTGACTTGAAAACTGGCTCAACTTCTCATCGAGATTGACTGTCTGCATCTGCATTTCCTCACTCCATTCCGTCATTGTCCGCGATCGAGACGATGATCTCTTCGCGACATCTGCCGTGGATGTGTCACACGGGAATGGAAGCCGCGTCTTGAACGATTGTGAAAACTTGGGCGCAATATGTACGGGTGGCGTGAAGCGACCAGAGGCCGATCAGCAATCAAACCCCGCTGATCAACTCGATCTTCGACCCATCGCTGAACCGCGACAGCCGGAACGCCTTGGGATCGACGATCGGCGCCCTGCCCGTCACGATATCGGCCATCAGCCGCCCGGCGGCCGGCGCGATGCCGAAGCCGTGGCCGGAAAAGCCGGTTGCGATATGGAAGCCCGGAATGGCCTCGACGTCGGAGATGACGGGCACCGCATCGGGCGTCACGTCGATATAGCCCGCCCAGCGCTGCGCGATCTCGGCCTTCTCGAAAACGGGAAACGCGGCCTTCAGCTCCGCCAGCGCCTTGTCCTGCTTGCGCCTGGATGGGATGGGATCGAGCACCCTGTTATATTCGAAGGGGCTTGCCTCATTGAGCGACCACTGGCGCGGGATGCGGGCTTCTTCGAGGAAGCGTAGTCCGAGCCTGAAAGAGAGCGCCTTCCACTCCGAGCGCAGCGCCGGCAGAAAATCCATGGCATGGCGAAACGACGCCGGCACGATGTCGACGATATTGTCGTAGCCCGACGCCACCGTATATCCGCCGTCCTGGCGCTTGCGGATGGCGAAGTCGTTGGCCCAGATGGTCTGCTCCGGCCCGCCCTCGATCGGCTTGGTCCTCAGGACGCTGTTCATCACCTTCAGCTGCGGAAGATCGATCCCGAAGCGGCCCGAAAACAGGCTGGACCATGCCCCACCGGCGAGAACCACGGCCTGGCAGGCGATCGGCCCGCGTTCTGTCACCACGCCGCAGACGGCGCCCGCAGCCAACTCGATCCCGCGTACCGCACAGGACGTGAGGATGGTGGCGCCCTTGTCACGCGCGGCCTCGGCAATCGCGGGTGCTGCCTTCTGCGGTTCGGCGCGGCCGTCAGCGGGCGTATAGAGCGCGCCGGCCATGGGCAGCTTCGAGCCCGGAAAGAGATCGCCGAACTCGCGGGCGCTCAGCATCCTCGTGTCGATCTGATAGTCCCGGAGATTGGCGCGCCAGCGGTCGTGATCCGACAGCTCCTTCTCGTTGGCGCAGGTAAAGATGATGCCGGCGCGCTTGAAGCCGGTATCGCGGCCTGTGCGGGCGTCGAGATTGTCCCATATGCGCAGCGCCTCCGCCATCAGCGGCACCTCGCGCGGGTCGCGCATCGAAATGCGCACCCAGCCCCAGTTGCGGCTGGACTGCTCCTGCCCGATGCCACCCTTCTCGCACAAGACGACTTTCAGCCCACGCTCGGCGAGCTCCAGCGCCGTCGAGCACCCGACGATCCCGCCGCCGATCACCACAACATCGCAGGCATCAGGAAGCGTTTCATCGCCGTGAACGGGAACGACATAAGGACCGGGCATAAGGGATCTCGCGGATGTTGCTTGTTTCGCGAGATGGTCTAGCGCCGGCAGCTCGCGCTAGAAACAGCAAATCCGCCACAAGCGCGAATTTGCCGCGGATAAGAACAACTTGCGACGATCGCGAGGCCGAATAACGCGCGCCGCGACCACCAAAAGCCACCCGATTATTTCAATGGAAACGCAAACACGTCGACCGGTTCGCCAAGCCCGCGGAGCGGAAACGCGCCGAGGCTATCCATCTCGTCTTCCTGCCCCGCCATCTCCACGAACGCCCGGGACAGAAGCACCGGCCGCTTGATCTCCTTCGTCAGGCTCTCCAGCCGCGAAGCGACATTTACGGCCGGGCCGATCACGGTAAAATCGAGCCGCCGGCGTGATCCGATATTGCCGTACATCACCTCTCCGACGTGCACGCCTATCCCGTAGCGAAGAACCTCGCGGCCCTTGCGCTTATTCTCGGCATTGAGCTCGACCATCGATGCCTCGGCGGTCTTGATCGCCTGCAACAGGTTCTCGCAGGCCTCGGGGTTGCTGAGCGGGAAGATCGCCAGCATGCCGTCGCCCATGAACTTCAGGATCTCGCCGCCATGCTTCTCGATCGGCTCCGACATCGCGTCGAAATATCCGTTGAGGAGCTCGATCACGTCGTCGCGCGGCCAATGGTCGGAAATCGTCGTGAAATCGCGAAGGTCACAGATCAGGATCGCGGCTTCCACCGTGGCGCCGCTGCCGCGCGTGGTCGCGCCGGCCAGGATCTGCTCGCTGGCATGCGGGCCGACATAGGTCTGCAGCAGTGTGCGCGCCATGATGTTCTTCAGCCGGATTTCGGTCACCATCGTCAGCGCCGGTAACAGATCTTTCAGATAATTGACATGCTCTTCCAGAAACCCGCCGGGACGATCGCTGGCGAAGGTCACGATGTGCCGCTTGCCGAGCGTATGCTCCATCGGCCATGCGATATACTCGGTGACGCCCTCGCGCTTCAGGTCGTCGTAGAATTCCGCATGCCCGTCGCCAGGACGAAGCGCCTCGATAGCCTTGCGCACCTCGGCGGCACCACTGAAGATCTCGTTGACGGGGCTTCGCAGGAACTCAGGCGTGTTTTCGATGCCGTAGTCGAAGGTGGTGATCTTTGCTTCGGTCATTCCGGTCTTCCAGAGAATCCGCGCGCCCAGCCATTGCGGATGATGCGTTCTGAAATGCATCGTCGCACGGCTGACGGGGATGCCCTCGTCGCGCAGCCGGTCGCAGAGCTGGACCAGAAGATTGTCGATATAGCGCTCGTTGCGGGTCTCGTTGACCAGCCAGTCGAGGCTGGCTGTCCTCTGCCTCGGCCACTGGCCAACGCTCAGCTCTGAAGGCTGTGGAGCCGGGTTTGATTGGAATTGCATCGCCCTACACTCCGCGAGATCCCGCGGCCTTCTCAACATCAAAACAAAAAATCATTCCTACGCCAGCTAAATGGGGTGGCCGGTCGTGGAATGGAATGCCCTATCGGCAACAGCTAACGGAAAAAGTTTCGGCAAGCCCGATCGATTAACCAAGCAGCCGCCGTGTCTGCTCGATCGTTTGCGCGCTTGGCTGTGTCGGCCGGTACTCCAGCCCCAGGTAGCCGTGATAGCCCTGAGCCGCGAGCCAATCGGCGCGCGCCGTCAGGTCGATCGAGCCACTGCCCGGTTCGTTGCGGCCGGGATGATCGGCGATATGAACGTGGAAGACCTTGTCGATATCGCCGCCGATCACCAAAGCCGTATCCTCGCCCATGACGGCGGAGTGGTAGATATCGTAGATGATCCCGATTTCCGGCCTGCCCGTCTCCTGGACGATATCGAGCCCTTCCCGCGTCGATTCCAGAAAGTAGCCGACATGGTCGATCAGCGTGTTCAAAGGCTCGACGCCGAGCCGCACGCCGCTGTCTGCGAGCACATCGCCGGCCCGGCTCAGCGTTTCGGTGAGCGCCGCCCGCTGCTCCTCGCGGGTCTTACCCGCGAGGTCATCGCCCGCCTGCGCGATCAGCGTCCTGGCACCAAGCCGCCGCGCGACCTCGATCGTCCGTTTCAGCCCCTCGAGAAACGCCGCCTGGTTGGCGCGGTCAGTGAGCGGGATCATCGGCTCGGCGACGAAGCTTGCAAGCTCGATGCCGGTCTCGTTCAAGGCCCATTCGATGCTGCCGACATCCTTGTTGGTCCACCGCCAGAACTCGACGGCCTCCACACCGTGGCGGTGCGCCAGCCTGATACGATCGGCAAAGGTCTCGGCTTCATCGGCAAAAAGCCATTCGATACAGGCAGAAAGCTTCATGACATCTCACTTCGTTTCAGCAAGGCAGACGGTGCGATCCGAGCCACTTGCCCGGACTTTAAGCGCGTCAAACCATCCGCGCCAGCATTAGACTCGCCGTCGCTACATTACAAACCACAGCGATAGTTTTCACGCAAAATACACGCATCGTGTTTATTTTGGATTGTATCGGCAAAATCCCGAACTAGGATATTGCCAGCGCCGATCTGCGCATACCCACCTGGAGACACCAATGCAGCTCGCGCCGCAGCACCGAATCTATGTCTGTTTCTTCCTTTTCGCCGTATCGATGGGCGCCCTGCTTGCCCGTATGCCGGACCTGCAGCTGGCGCTCGGCGTCGATCGTTCGGAACTGGGCCTGACGCTGATCGGCGCGGCCGTGGGTGCGCTGACCGCGCTCACCTTCGCCTCCCCCATCATTGAGCGCCTGGGCGCCCGCACGACGGCCTTCATCACCGTGCTCGGCACATCGGCGCTGATCGCGACGGTGCCGTGGATGGCAAGCGCTCCCCTCGTGTTTTGCATTCTCATTCTCGAGGGCCTGCTGGCAGGCTCGCTGGAAATCAACCTCAATGTCGAGATCGACCGTATCGAGGCGCAGCTCGGTCGCGGCGTGATGAACCGGGCCCACGGCTTCTGGAGCCTCGGCTTCTTCCTGACGGCGCTCGCCGCGTCGGGGATCCGCCAGGCAGGTGTGCCGATGCACATCCATCTTGGTGTCACCTTCGCCTTCGTGCTCATCGTCGGCACCTGGGTCATCTCGGGCATGCGCAATGCACCCGCGCGCGTCACGCACCATGAAGAAGCGAAAGCGCCGTTGATCGCGCTGCCGACGGCAGCCCTGCTGCCGCTCTGCGGCATCGGCATCGCCGCCTTCCTGATCGAGGGCGCCGGCATCGACTGGTCGGCGATCTACATGCGCGACGTCTTCAATTCCGAACCCTTCATCGGCGGACTGGGCCTCACCTCGTTCACCTTCTTCATGGCCGCCGCCCGCCTGCTGGTCGACCCGCAGGTCGATCGCTTTGGCGCACGCGCGGTGGCGACGGTTCTGCTGGTGCTGGCCGCCGCCGGCGTCATCGCCGTCTGGGCGGCACCGCACCCCTTCGTGGCATTGCTCGGCTTCGGCCTGATGGGCGCCGGCTGCAGCGCCGTCTATCCCCTCAGCGTGTCAGCGGCCGCGCAGCGCACCGATCGCCCGTCACACGTCAACGTCGCGGCCGTGGCGCAGATGTCCTTCGTGGTGTTCTTCCTGGCGCCGCCACTGCTCGGCTTTATCGCCGACCACGCCGGCATGCGCATCGCCTACCTCATCTGCCTGCCGCTGATCATCTACGCGCTGCTGTCGATCAAGTCTTTGCCCAGCCGCAGACGTGCCGACCAGCCGACCGATGCGAGCGCCGGAAGCGCGGCCTAACTAACGACGGCAAGCTCGAAAAAGAATTTTCGCGACCGCCGATGGCGTTCGCGAGGGAACAGCGAATCGCTGAGCCGGCAAATCATGCACTGCGAAAAAATCCCGATTCGAGTGGGTCCGGAACATGCTTTTCAGCATCGCCAGAGATCGCGCGACCGTTGTGATTCGCGCGGTTGAATGAAGATCAAAAACCGTCGGATAAATCGCAGGCTCCGCATTCCCGGCGGCACTCGCCGAAGCGAGTGTTGCATCTGCAATACTTTGATTTCTTTGAAAGAATGGTGGGTGATGTAGGGCTCGAACCTACGACCCGCTGATTAAGAGTCAGCTGCTCTACCAACTGAGCTAATCACCCGTCCGCGCTGTGTTGCGTGGTGTGAGAGGGCGTATAAACAGGATCGTTCGGCTTGTCTAGCGCCCTTCCGAAAATTCTTTCAACAAACGCGATTTTTTTGTGCGTTGCCGAAATCCAATGAAATCAAAGGTCCAGCATACCGGTCGCAAGCCGCACCGCCTGGCCGCCGATCCGGGCGTTCGAAATCGCCCCACCTTCGATATCCATATGCAGGTGGATAAAGGACGGGCGCCCCATCTCCACGCCCTGCTCGATCATGACGTCGTGATGACCATCCGGCAGCCGGTCGAAATGATGGATCGCACCTGACAGTGCCGCCGCCGCCGATCCCGTTGCCGGGTCCTCGACGATCCCCATGCCGCTCGCAAACATCCGCGTATGGAACTTCGCCACGTGGTTCACGCCACCACGACAATAGATGTAAGCGGAAGCCAGCGCCCCATCGACGAAAGGCACGGTCGCCTCCCAGAGCTGCGGATCGAAATCCAGCCGCTCGGCCACGCCGATATCGCGCACCGGCACCAGGAGGAACGGCACGCCGGCCGTCCACAGCGAGGGAACGTGATTCTCGAAGCCGATCTCGCTCGTCTTCAGCGACAGCGCCTTGCCGATACCGATTCTGTCCAGCGGCATGGTGATCTGCTGCGATTTGCGCGGCAGGTCGAATTCCGCGAAGCTCGCCTCCCCCTCGTTCAGCCGCACCGCGCAGCGCACCGGACCGATATTCTCTTCCAGCACCGAAACCAGATCGATCGTCGCGCCGCCATGGATGCGTTCCGCAAGCGCAATCGCGGTTCCAACGGTCGGATGCCCGGCGAAGGGAAGTTCCCGGCCCGGCGTAAAAATGCGGATCTTGGCGACATGGGCGGGATTGCCGGATGCCTGCACGAAGACCGTCTCGGAAAGGTTCAGTTCCTTGGCGATGGATTGCATCGCCTCGTCGCTCAGATCGTCGCCATCGAAGATGACCGCCAGCGGGTTGCCCGTCAGCTTGCGATTGGTGAATACGTCATAGACGCTGTAGCTGCGCGCCACATCGGCCTCCTTGTATCGATCCTCGTGTCGCCAACCTGCCCGACCGCTTGAGCGAGCGCAAGGCGTTAGGTGAGCGAAGACTTATGGAAGTACCAGTCGATGACGGGCAGCATCGCGAAGTTATAGGAATAGGCCTGCGGATCAGCCGAGCGGATGGCAACCGCGCCCGCGATTTCCTTGTCGTCGGCGACCAGCATGTGCGCGTGGATCCTCTCGACGATCTCATCGGCCGTCAGATCGAATCGGAACATCCTGAGCACGGTGACCGTGCGCCGATGATAGGTCGCGAAATATCCCTCGCCTGCCTGCGCATCGCGAAGGTCGAGACCGGTTTCCTCCAGCACCTCGCGGCGCATGTTGTGCTCCAGGTCGCAGCGTCCGTCGAACGTATCCTCAGGTTCCAGCGAACCCGCCGCGAAATAGACCTGCCCAGGATTGGCCGTATGCGCCCCCATGCGGATCGCCACCAGCGCCCCATCGCTGCTTTCGATAACGGGATAGGCGAAGAGATGAATGCCACCCTGCCGCTCCGGCTGCCGGCGCCAATACATGAAGGTGGAGAAGGGAATCATGTACCCCTCGCCCGCAAGGCCCTCGCTCGTCAGCGCCAGCCGCTTCTGGAAAATCATCCGGCCATCGAAAAGATGCGGGTTCGCCGCCGTTTCGCTGACCCAGTTCTCCGCGATCGCCTCGCGATTGGCGCTATAGAACGGATGGTCGCCGGGCAGAACCCTAAGATCGACGCCCGCGATGGGAAACACCGTGCGCGGCTCCGGCCAGCCGGCGAAATCCTCTGAAAAATCCATCTCAAATCCATTCATGTCAAATCGAGTTCCATGACGACAGGGCAATGATCCGACGCCTTCGGCCGGTCCCAGCCGGTGCGAGGATAGCGCTCGACCTCCTGGCCCGGCGGAAACACCGTGCGGAAGGGCTGGCCGTTGCGAATGATCTCCGGCAGCCGTCCGGTATTTGTCTTAGCCAGCGCCGGCGACAGCCAGATGTAGTCGAGCTGGCACAGCCACTGCTCCTCAGGCCCGCGCGCGTGGTAGAGCGTCCAGCGATCGAGAGGATCGCGGCGGCGCACGACGTTCTCCGCGAATCCATCGCGGCTGAGTTCGTCGAGCGCGCTCTCGCTCTCGTCCTCATGTTTGAAAGAATAGCCCGTCCGCCGCCGCCCGATCACGTCGACGCGCTCCTGATAATCGTTCATGTCGCCGCAGATGACGAAGCGCTTGCCGTCAGTGTTACCGGCTCCGAATCGGTTCTCGATAATCCCCCGCACCGCCTTCGCCTCGGCCCGGCGAACCGGCATCGTGTAGCGCCGACCATCCACACCCTCGCGCGGCCCGCCCATCGATTTGAAGTGCACGACATAGAGCGTCACCGGCACGCCGCCGATCCTGAGATCGAGCTCAAGGCAGTCGCGCTTGAAAATCTTGTCGTCGAGATGCGCGTGTTCCGCGAGCTCGTCGTTGAAAAGATCGAGATCGCGATAGGTGGTCATCGCGTGGCTCTTGATCTCGACCAGCTCGATCTTCTGCCCGTCGCGTGTCTCCTCGCGCATCAGAACCGCGACGTCGATGCCGCGGCTGTCATTGCCCTCGACCAGATATTTCTGCCGATAGCCGTTGCCGACCATGCGGAAGAGATAGCCGTATTCGAAGGCCTGCAGCGCCTCCATGTTGTCGATCTCCTGCAGGCAGAGGATATCGGCATCCGCGTCGGCAATCGCCAGCGCCGTCATCTGCCTGGTATCGTCGGTGGACGCGATCACACGCGCCTGCTCCAGCTGCTGGTAGACGCCCTCGCTGTGGACCTCGAAGAGCTTGATCACCCGGTCCTGGCGCAGCTGGTTTCGAAATCCGGTGAAGTCGAACCGCGTCATGAGGTTTTCGACGTTGAAGGTGGCAATGCGTAGCGACATCAGGCACTTCCGGTTGGCTTTGCGCCAACACTAGCCACCAAATCCCGCTTCGGAAAGCCCGCTTCGCCGATCATAGCCGCCAGGCGCCGCGCACGACGGCCCGGACCTCATCGCCGACGGCAAGCTTCGAGCGGCTAAAAGCCCTGAGGATCTGCCCGTCCGCAAGCCTCAGCCGGGCGGCATATCGCTCGCCCTCGTAGAGAACGGATTCGACGGTCGCCGCGATCCCCTCGCCGCCGAGGATGACATCCTCCTGCCGCACCAGAATATCCGACCGCGAGGCCGAACCACCCTCGCCCGCAAACAGCGGTTCAACCGCCGCCCAATCCAGTTGCCTGACGTCACCATCAGGGGACTTCAGCGAAACGATCGCGCCACGGCCGATCAACCCGCCGACGACGCGCCCTTCAGGCCGCGCATAAATCTCATCCGGCGGCGCCACCTGCAGCAGCTGCCCTTCCGACATCACCGCGACATCGGTCGCCAGCGCCATCGCCTCGCTCTGGTCGTGGGTGACGTAGACCATGGTCGCGCCGGAGCGCTGGTGGAACTCGCGAAACGTCTCCTCCATCTCCTGCTTCAGGTGCCGGTCAAGATTGGCAAGCGGCTCGTCGAGCAGCACCACGTCGGGCGATGTGACGAGGCAGCGCGCCAGCGCCACACGCTGCCGCTGCCCGCCCGAGAGATCGGCCGGCCGCCGCTCCGCATAGGCTTCGAGCCTCACGGTCGACAGCGCCTCGCCAACCTTCTTGCGATAGGCCTCGCCCGAGATCCCGCGCACCTTCAGGGGATAGCCGACATTGTCGGCGACACTCATATGCGGCCACAGCGCATAGGACTGGAACACCATCGCCATGTTGCGCTTTTCCGGCGGCAGCGATTGCGAGGCGTCGGCAAGCAACCGTTCGCCGAGATGCAGCGACCCGTCCGTCGGCGTCTCGAAGCCGGCGATCATGCGAAGCACCGTCGTCTTGCCGCAGCCGGACGGCCCGAGCAGCGCCAGGAAGCCGCCCTCGCGCACATCGATCGAAAGGTTGGAGACGGCGGCCCGGCCGGTGCCGAAATCCTTGGCGACGCGATTGAGGATCAGTTTCGCCACGGCACAACTCCCTTCGGCAGCCGCTTTGCCATCAGTTCCAGAAGCAGCATCATGAAAACGACCATGAGAACGACGAGCACCGACAGCGCTGAAGCGAGATCGGAGCTGCCGCTGTCATCGAGATTGTAGATGGCGACGCCGAGCGTCTGCGTGCCCGCCGACCAGAGCAGCGCCGAGATGGTGAGCTCGTTGCAGGCAATCAAAAAGACGAGGATCACCGAGGCACCCGCCGCCGGCGCGATCAGCGGCACGATGATATCCTTCAGCCGCCGAAAGAACCCCGCCCCCGACAGCCGCGCCGCCTCTTCCAGCGCCGGATCGAGCTGGTGAAAGGCACTGACCACAGGCTTGAGGCTGACGGCGAAGAAGCTGGAGAGATAGGCGATCAGGATGATCCAGACGGTGCCGTAGATCGTCATGTTGATCAGCGGGATGGGTGCCGCGAAGACCAGGATGAACGACACCGCGACGACGATCCCCGGCAACGAATACGGGATCTCGATGACGCTGGCGACGACGCGCCCAAGCACATCCCTGCGCCGCGTCAGCGCATAGGCGGTGAGCACGGTCACCACAAGGAGACACATCGCAGTGCCCGCCGCAAGCGACAGCGAATTGACGAAAGCCGTGCGCGTCACCGCCTGCTTGAAAAGGATCTCGGAGAAGGCATGGAAGGTCATGGTCTTGAAGGTCAAGGGCACGCCATAGGCCGGCACCAGCGCGCCCGCGAGCAGCGCGAAGAACGGTGCCGCCAGCATGAAGAAGATGACGATCCAGAGTACCGGCGCAAACAGGAGCTTCCAGTATCCGAGCTCGAAAGTGGCGGTCGCGCCGGAAAGACCAAGCACGCGATAATCGCGCCCGCGCAGCGCCCGGTCCTGAATGGCGAGCCCCGCCACCGAGATGATCGCGATGATCGCCGAAAGCAGCGCGACGTCGCCGAAGGTGCGGCTGGTGAAGGCCGAGAACTTGGTGAAGATCAGCGTCGGCAGTGTGTAGATCGAGGCCGGGATGCCGAGAATGGCGGGAATGCCGAAATTGCCGGTGCAGGAAACGAAGGAAATCGCCGCCCCCGCGATGATCCCAGGCAGCGACAGCGGCAGGATGATGTCGCGGAACACCCGGAAGCTGGAGGCGCCCGAAAGACGAGCCGCCTCGACCCCGTCGCGCGGCAGCGACATCAGGCTGGCGCGCAGCGCCAGATAGACCAGCGGCGCATGCTGCACGCCATAAAGCAGCGCAATGCCGCCGATCGAATAGAGCGGCTGCGGCGAGCCCAGCGGCGGCGCGATATGCAGCGCCTTCAGAAGTGGGCTCGACGGCCCCGACATCTGCACCCAGGCAAGTGCTGTCACCTGCGGCGGGATCATCATCGGCAGCACGAAGAGGAAGCTGATCAGCCCCTTGGCCCTGATATCGGTGAGCGTCAGCAGGAAGGCGAAGGTGCAGCCGATCGCGAGCGAGATGATCGTGCCCAAGACGGCCGTGACCAGCGTGTAATAGGTCGCCGACCAGAGCGCCGGATCGGACAGAACCGCAATCGCGCCGCCGTTGGCGAGTGCGGCAACACCCGTCATCGCCAGCCGCGCAAGCGGCAGCACGCTGAGAATGAGGACGATCAGAACGATAAAAGGAAACAGCCAGACGGGCTGGCTGTTTCCGGGACGCACATATCCGTACATCGAGATGAGATCAGTTCGAGCCGTAGATGCCCGAGAAGGTCTTCAGGTCGGCATCGGTGTTCTTGAGCGCGGAGGCTGCGTTGATCGGCAGCACCTTGATCGTGTCGCGTGCCGGGAAGCCTTCCGGAAGCTTCATGCCGTTACGAGCAGGGATATAGCCGAGCTTGACGAAACCTTCCTGGCCCTTTTCGGAGAGCACGTAATCGACGAACTTCTTGGCGGCGTCGGCGTTCTTGGCGCTGGCGAGGATGCCGACCGGCTCGGTCACGGCGGAAACGCCTTCCGTCGGGAAGACGAACTCGACCGGCGCGCCCTTGGCCTTTTCGCGGATCGGCATGTAGTCGACGATCATGCCATAGGCCTTTTCGCCCGAGGCGACGGCCTTGAGGATACCGCCGTTACCACCGGCAGCGGTTGCGCCGTTTGCGGCCAGATCCTTGTAGAAGTCCCAGCCGAGGCCATCGACGCCGGCAAGCGTCTGCGCATGGATGAGCGCCGCACCCGAGGTCAGCGGGCTCGGCATGGTGACGAGGCCCTTGGCTTCCGGCTTCGTCAGGTCCTTCCAGCTCGTCGGCTTCAGCGAAGCGGACGTGTTGTAGATGATGCCTGTCGTGATCAGCTTGGTCGAATAGTAGTAGCCGTCGGCGTCGTAGAGCGAGGCGTCGTAGTTGGCGGCCTCAGGCGACTTGTAGGCCATCAGCTTGCCGGCTTCCTTGAGGCGTTCCAGCGTCACGGTGTCGGCGATCAGGAGAACGTCGGCAACCGGATTGCCGGCCTCGATCTCGGCCTGCAGCTTGGCCATGATCTTCGGCGTGCCGTCGCGCACCCAGTCGACCTTGATATCGGGATTGGCGGCCATGAAGCCATCGACGGTTGCCTGCGCATCCTCGTTCGGCTGGCTGGTGTAGAGCACCAGGTTTTCGGCGGATGCGGGAATGGCAAACAGGCTTGCAGCGAGAAGGGCTGCGGCGGAAACGATGGTCTTCATGGATAATGCCCTCGGTGATGGAAGGCCCGTTCATTAGACATCTGGATTAACACGATTGTGACAGTTGGCATTTGCCAATCACGGGCCGCCCGCCCCTTGACCCCATCACCTCACCCCTATCTTCTAGCCCGCGTTTTGATTTTCGATTTCGGGACAGGAGGAAGTCTTATGGAATATCGTCAATTGGGCCGTTCGGGCCTCAGGGTTTCCACGCTCACCATGGGCACCATGACCTTCGGCGGCAAGGGCTGGGCAAAGACCGTGGGCGACCTCGGCGTCTCGGAAGCCCGCCGTCTGGTCGACATGTGCATCGACGCTGGCGTCAATTTGATCGATACGGCCGACGTCTATTCGGCGGGTGCATCCGAGGAAATCATCGGCGAAATCCTCGGCGGCGTCAGGAAGAACGGCACGCTGATCGCCACCAAGGCCCGCTTCCCGATGGGCGAAGGGCCGAACGACGCCGGCAATTCGCGCTACCACCTGATCAGCGCCTGCGAAGCCAGCCTGAAGCGCATGAAGACCGATGTCATCGATCTCTACCAGGTGCATGAATGGGACGGCCAGACGCCGCTCGAGGAGACGCTGGAAGCGCTGGATACGCTGGTGAAGCAGGGCAAGGTCCGCTACGTCGGATGCTCCAACTTCTCCGGCTGGCACATCATGAAGGCGCTGGGCATCAGCGAACGCGAGCACCGCGAGCGCTTCGTCAGCCAGCAGATCCACTACACGCTGGAAGCCCGCGACGCCGAATTCGAGCTGTTGCCGATCAGCCTCGACCAGGGGCTGGGCGTGCTGGTCTGGAGCCCGCTCGCCGGCGGCCTTCTGTCGGGCAAGCACCGCCGCAACCAGGCCGCCCCCGAAGGCACCCGCCAGTTCGCCGGCTGGACCGAGCCGCCGATCCGCGACGAGGACCGCCTGTGGAATATCGTGGAAACGCTGGTATCAGTCGCCGAAAGCCGCAACGTCTCGGCGGCCCAGGTGGCGCTCGCGTGGCTGCTTGGTCGCCAGGCGGTGACGTCGGTCATCATCGGTGGACGCACGGAAGCGCAGTTCAAGGACAATCTGGCGGCAGCCGACCTGAAACTGTCGGCGGAAGAGCGCAAGCGGCTCGACGATGTCAGCCTGCCGCAGCTGCTCTATCCTTACTGGCACCAGCGCAACACCGCCAGCGACAGGCTTGGCGAGGCCGATCTATCCTTGCTCGGCCCGCACCTCAATCAATGACACCGAAACGGTCGGCGGCTCAGTGGCCGCCGATCTCGCCCGCGATCAGCTCTCCAAGCCGCGCGATGCCTTCCTCGATCTTCTCCTCGTTGCTCGACGAAAAACTCATGCGCAAGGTGTTCTCGCCCGAACCATCGGCAAAGAAGGCACGGCCCGGCACGAAGGCCACCTTGACGGTCTCGATCGATTTCGCCAGCAGCTTGGCTCCATCCATACCCTTCGGCAACGTCACCCAGACGAACATGCCGCCCTCGGGCTTCGTCCAGCTCACGCCCTCCGGCATATGCTTTGCGAGTGCCGCCAGCATCGCGTCGCGACGCTTACTGTAGGCCGCCTTGATCTTGGCGACCTGGGCATCGAAGCCCTTGCGTGCCACCTCGGCGATGGCGATCTGGTTGATCGTCGAGGAATGCAGATCGGCCGCCTGCTTCATCAGCACCAGCTTGCGGATGACAGGCGCGTTGGCGACGATGAAGCCGACGCGCAGGCCGGGCGCCAGCGTCTTGGAGAAGGAGCCGCAATAGATCGTCCTTGTCTTGTCGATATCGCCCTTCTCGGCGATCTCCAGCGACAGGATCGGCGCGATCGCCTCGCCGTCATAGCGCAGCGACTGATAGGCAGCGTCCTCGATGATGGCGATGTCCATCTCGTCGGCGAGCTTGATCAGCTTCTGGCGGCCCTCAAGGTCGACGGTCTCGCCGGTCGGGTTGGAAAAATCGGCGGAGAGATAGGCGAACTTCACCTTGCCGCCGGCCTCCTTGGCCTGCGCCTGATAGGACGCTGGCGTGCGGTTGCCGTTCGGCGTCAGCTGGTCATAGGCGGGCTCATAGGCGTTGAATGCCTGCAGCGCGCCGAGATAGGTCGGCCACGTCACCAGCGCCGTATCGTTGGGCGACAGGAACAGCTTGCCGAGATAATCGAGCCCCTGCTGCGAGCCGGAAACGATGAAGACGTTGTCGAGGCCACAGGCAATCCCGAGCTTGCCCATCTCGCCCACCAGCCATTCGCGCAGCGGCTTGTAGCCTTCGCTCACCGAATACTGCAGGGCCGAATTGACTGCCGTGCTGTCGAAGATATCCGAATAGGCCTGCTTGAACTCCTTGTCCGGAAACAGCGCCGGATCGGGAATTCCGCCCGCGAACGAAATAATGTCGGGCTGATCGAGAAGCTTCAGGAGTTCGCGGATTTCCGAAGCGCGCATGCGCGACGAGCGGGTTGCAAAGATGTTTTCCCAATTCAGCATGGGGTTTCCTCGAAATTTTTTGTCTTTACTGGACAAGACCACGCAATAAATGATAAGTCAACATTACTGACCTATTTGTTTGCTACCGTGACAATTTTCGGGTCTTTTAATGCGAAAGCCGGCGAAATCGGCCTTTGCAAAGCACAGGCTACGGCAGTAGTGTCGCCGCCGAAATCAAACAGGCTATGAAGGTGCCCGGAAATGACCGCGTCGTCGAATACTCCCGAAATCAAGATCGAATTCCATACCTCGCCGGTCTCCGACGCGGACCGCACCAAGGCGCTGGAAACGCCCGGCTTCGGCAAGGTCTTCACCGATCACATGGTGCTGGCGAAGTGGACATCGGACAAGGGCTGGCACGATGCCAAGGTCACGCCGCGCCGCCCGCTGGAACTCGATCCGGCAAGCGCCGTCCTGCACTACGCCCAGGAAATCTTCGAGGGCATGAAGGCCTACAAGGCCGATGATGGCCGCATCCTGCTCTTCCGCCCGGAACAGAACGCCAGCCGCTTCAACCAGTCGGCAGAGCGCATGGCCATGCCGCCGGTTCCCGAAGACCTCTTTCTCAAGGCGGTCGAAGAGCTTGTCCGCATCGACAAGAACTGGATTCCGTCGGGCGACGGCAGCCTCTATCTGCGTCCCTTCATGTTCGCCAACGAAGCCTTCCTCGGTGTTCGTCCGGCGCAGGAATATATCTTCTGCGTCATCGCTTCGCCCGTCGGTGCCTACTTCAAGGGCGGCGCCAAGGCCGTATCGCTGTGGGTCGAGACCGAATACACGCGCGCTGCCGCCGGCGGCACGGGTGCAGCGAAGTGCGGCGGCAACTACGCTGCCAGCCTCGTGGCGCAGGCGCAAGCTGCCAAGAAGGAATGCGATCAGGTCGTGTTCCTCGATGCGGCCGAGCATCGCTGGGTCGAAGAACTCGGCGGCATGAACGTCTTCTTCGTGATGAACGACGGCACCGTCGTCACCCCGCCGCTCGGCGGCACCATCCTGCCGGGCATCACCCGCGCCTCGGTCATCGTTCTCGCGGAAGAAAAGGGCCTCAAGGTCGAGCAGCGCCCCTACTCGTTTGCGGAGTGGCAGGCTGATGCGGCCAGCGGCAAGCTGGTCGAAGCCTTCGCCTGCGGCACCGCCGCGGTGCTCGCCGGCATCGGCCTCGTCCGCCACGCCGGCGGCGAGTTCAAGGTCGGCAACGGTGAGACCGGCAAGCTGACGACGGAACTGCGCAACGAGCTCGTCGGCCTGCAGAAGGGCGTCACCAACGACCAGCGCGGCTGGACCCGCCGTATCATGGCGTAAGCCATCCGACATATCCGATCACCACGAAAGGCCGGCAAGGTTTCCACCTCAGCCGGCCTTTTCATGTCGGGCAATCAGGAGCGCAGAAGTGCCGCAATCTGCGCCTGGCTCGGAATCTGCCCTTGCGGCGTCAGCTTGTCGACGACCCCAGGGAGAACCTTGGAAAGCTGGGCCAGAAGCTCCTGCTCGCTGATCCCGGCCTGACGCGCCAGATCGCTGATCGTCTGCGAGCCAAGCGCGCTTTCCAGATTACCGGGCGCTATCGGCTGGTTCTGGCCAGGCTTTACCCAGGAATCGGCGACCGACCCCTGCCCTGCCTCAGCGAGCTTGCCCAGCAATCCGCCCAAACCGCCGAGACCGCCCAGGCTGCCCGCGAGCCCGCCAAGATTGCCAAGCAGCCCGCCATCGTCGGCGCCGGTATTGGCTTGCTGGTTCGGCTGTTGCGCTTGTTCCGGCTCGCTCTTGCCACCGGCGCCAAGCAGCTTGCCGACGAGAAGCGCGCCGAGCGCGATCATGATCGGCTTCGAGATGTTCCCACCGGGAACGGCATCATCAAACAATCCCATGTCATTCTCCTTCGGTGTTGTTTTGAAACGAAGAGCAAAAACACAACATGAGGCCCGACCGAGCCTTGAATTCCGCCATGACAACTTTAGCTGATGCTGAAAGATGGTCGGATTGTCCGCCCATTCAAGGAGGGGAAGACAAGATGTCTGTCATCGGGTGGATTATTCTCGGGCTGATCGCCGGCTTCATCGGCAGCAAGATCGTCAACAAGACCGGCTCAGGCATGCTGATGGACATCGTGCTGGGGATCGTCGGCGCCATCGTCGGCGGTGTCATCTTCACCTTCTTCGGCGCCTCCGGCGTCACCGGCTTCAACATCTACAGCCTCGTCGTTGCCGTCATCGGCGCGGTCGTGGTGCTGTGGCTGTATCATGCCGTCAGCGGCCGCAGATCGATCTAGCCTCCTAACATCGCACCAAACGAAAAGGCCGGCGCTTTCGCACCGGCCTTTCATATCTGTGATAGCAGAAAAGCTTAGTTGACGGCCTTGTCGACCAGCTTGTTCTTGCCGATCCAAGGCATCATGCCGCGCAGCTTGGCGCCGACTTCTTCGATCGGATGCTCGTCGTTGACGCGGCGGATACCCTTGAAGCGGGCAGCGCCGGCACGGTATTCCTGCATCCAATCCGAGGTGAACTTGCCGGTCTGGATGTCCTTGAGGACACGCTTCATCTCGGCCTTGGTCTCTTCGGTGATGATGCGCGGACCGGTGACGTATTCGCCCCACTCAGCGGTGTTCGAGATCGAGTAGTTCATGTTGGCGATACCGCCTTCATAGATCAGGTCGACGATGAGCTTAACTTCGTGCAGGCACTCGAAGTAGGCCATTTCAGGCGCGTAGCCAGCTTCCGTCAGCGTTTCGAAGCCGGCGCGGATCAGCTCGACGAGACCGCCGCACAGAACGACCTGTTCGCCGAAGAGGTCGGTTTCGCACTCTTCGCGGAAGTTGGTTTCGATGATGCCCGAACGACCGCCGCCGACGCCGCAAGCGTAGGAAAGAGCGAGTTCAAGAGCGTTGCCCGAAGCGTTCTGGTGAACGGCAACGAGGCAGGGAACGCCGCCGCCCTTCTGGTATTCGCCGCGAACCGTGTGGCCCGGGCCCTTCGGTGCGATCATGACGACGTCGAGCGAAGCCTTCGGCTCGATCAGGCCGAAGTGAACGTTGAGGCCGTGTGCGAAAGCGATGGCAGCGCCGTCGCGGATGTTGCCGGCAATGTCGGCCTTGTAGATGTCGGCCTGCAGTTCGTCAGGCGTTGCCATCATGATCAGGTCGCCCCACTTGGCGGCGTCGGCAACGGTCATGACCTTGAAGCCGTCGGCTTCGGCCTTCTTGATGGTCGGCGAACCGGCCTTCAGCGCGATGGCGACGTTGGCAGCACCGCTGTCCTTCAGGTTCAGCGCGTGGGCGCGACCCTGGGAGCCGTAGCCGACGATGACGACGTTCTTGGACTTGATGAGGTTGAGGTCTGCATCACGATCGTAATAGACGCGCATTTGAATTGTCCTTCCCTTTGCTTGTCTTGTAGACTGTCAGTATTCGGTAAATCTGTCGTCAGACGACGGCCGGCATGTCGGCCAGCGCCTTCTCCGTCCCGTAGAGCCGGAGGAAGGCGGTCACCGCCTTTTCCGCCTGGCGCGCGGTATCCGTAACGCCCGTGGTGTCTCCAAGCAGCATGCGCACATGCAGGTCGGAAACGATCAGGCCGTAAAGTGTGTGATAGGCTTCGTCGGCATCGTTAAAGCGCAGCAGCCCTGCCCGCTTGCCGGAATCGATGAGCCCCATGGCGCGGCGGTCGATCTGCCGACGGCCGCGCTCGAGCAAAAGCTTGCCGAGCTTCGAGCCGTCGCGCGGCGACTGGCCGATCGCCAGGCGGTTCAGCGCCAGCGACACGTCGCCCGCCAGAACTTCCAGCAGGTCACGTGAGAAAATAACGAGATGGTCGTGCAGGCTGGCCGATGTCAGCCGCTCGCCGTTGCGCTCGAAGGTGCGCACCTTGCTCGCCTGGTAAGCGATCATCGCCGACAGCAGGCCGTCGCGGTCGCCGAACCACTTGTAGAGGCTTTCCTTGGAGCAATTGGCCGCGCGCGCGACGCCCGATGTCGTCAGCGCCTTTTCGCCGCCATCGACGAGCAACCGCAGCGCCTGCTCCAGAACGGCGTTCTGGCGCGGCGAAAATTCGCTTGGCTCCAAGTTTTCGACAGACACGACATTCGCTCCCAATAAGTACCGTACGGTACGGTTCTTGAGCGCTTATCGCCCAGAAGCACCCACTCGTCAAGAGCCAGCAAAAGGCAGAAGCATAAATTTTCGGCGTGCCGCGCTTGTTTATTCGGCAGCGTTCAGCACGGCATCCACATCACGCGCCGGCGACAGCCCGTATAGACGGCTATATTCGCGGCTGAACTGTGACGGGCTCTGGTATCCGACGCGATGGCCGGCGGTGCCGGCATCTAGCCGCTCGATCAGCATAAGCCGCCGCGCTTCGTGGAGACGGATCTGCTTCTGATACTGCACCGGCGTCATCGCCGTGATCGACTTGAAATGATGGTGGAACGACGAGACGCTCATGTTGACGTGCTCGGCCAGCTCCTCGATGCGCAGTGTCCGCGCGAAATTTTCGCGCAGCCAGGCGATCGCCCGGGCGATCCGGTTACCCTGCCTGTCGGCGATCGCGATATCGATCAACTGGTCGCCCGCCGGTCCCGTCAGAATGCGATAGAGAATTTCCTGCTCGATGAGCGGCGCCATCGCCGCGATATCCGCTGGACTATCAAGCAAGCGCAGAAGCCTGACCGCCGCGTCGAGCAGCTCCGGCGTCGCCACGTTGACCACGATGCCGCGCTGGCCCGGTGGCGGTGCCGCGCTGCGCTGTATGGTCGAGCGGCTGAGCAGATGGAGCAGCTTTTCGCTGTTGATCGCAAGCGTGATGCAAAGATGCGGAACCTCGGCGCTCGCCTCCACCACCCGCCATGCGACCGGCAGGTCGACCGACGTCAGCAGATAGTCACCCGCCCCGTAATTGATGGTATCGGTGCCGAGTTGCAGGCTTTTCGCCCCCTGGATGACCATGGCGAAACAGGGTCGGTAGCTGCCATGGCAAGGCGCACTGGGCGTCGTGCGGCGGCTGATCCCCAGCCCCTCGATCCCGGTCTGCACTTCTCCGTCGCCAAGCGCGAAGCGTCCCGCGATCGAAGCGATCTCCTGGTAGCGGTTAAACAGCAAGGTCATCAGTCGCACTTTCCGGTGAAAACGGCTTGCCTGCCGTTTGGACTGCTTATCTAGGATGGATTTGCATGACCGCAAATACCGCCGTCACTCACTTTTACAGGTCTCCAGCATTTTTGCAGGATCGTGCAAGAACACGAGAGGATCGCTCTAACGCTGCGTGCCCTTGCTGGCGCATAAGGGCACCATCCCTTTCCACCCCGCCAAAGAAGGATACTTCCCATGCCAATCGCAAGAGGCTACGCCGCTACCGATGCATCCAAGCCGCTGACGCCGTTCACCTTCGAACGTCGGGACCCGAACGCGGATGACGTCGTCATCGACATCAAGTACGCCGGCATCTGCCACTCCGACATTCACACCGTTCGCAACGAATGGAAGAATGCCGTCTACCCGATCGTACCGGGTCACGAGATTGCCGGCGTCGTTTCGGCCGTCGGCGCCAACGTCACCAAGTTCAAGGTCGGCGACCACGTCGGCGTCGGCTGCTTCGTCGACAGCTGCGTCGGCTGCGCAACCCGCGACCTCGACAACGAGCAGTACATGCCGGGCCTCGTCGGCACCTACAACAGCGTCGATCGCGACGGCAAGACGGCAACGCAGGGCGGTTACTCCGACTCGATCGTCGTCAGGGAAGACTACGTCCTGTCGATCCCCGGCAACCTGCCGCTCGACGCCTCCGCGCCGCTTCTGTGCGCCGGCATCACCCTCTACTCGCCGCTGAAGCACTGGAATGCCGGCCCCGGCAAGAAGGTCGCCATCGTCGGCATGGGTGGCCTCGGCCACATGGGCGTCAAGATCGGCTCCGCGATGGGTGCCGATATCACCGTCCTCTCGCAGTCGCTGTCGAAGAAGGAAGACGGCCTGAAGCTCGGCGCCAAGGAATACTACGCAACGTCTGATGCGTCGACCTTCGAAAAGCTCGCAGGCACCTTCGACCTGATCCTGTGCACCGTTTCCGCCGAGATCGACTGGAATGCCTACCTGAACCTGCTGAAGGTCAATGGCACGATGGTCCTGCTCGGTGTTCCGGAAAATGCCGTCCCGGTCCACGCCTTCTCGCTGATCCCGGCCCGCCGCACGCTGGCCGGCTCGATGATCGGCTCGATCAAGGAAACCCAGGAAATGCTGGATTTCTGCGGCGAGCACAACATCGTCTCGGAAATCGAGAAGATCAACATCCAGGACGTCAACGAAGCTTACGAGCGCGTGCTGAAGAGCGACGTTCGCTACCGCTTCGTCATCGACATCGCCTCGCTGGCAGCCTGATCCAACGGATAGCGGGTTCGCCCGCTCCACCAATCGAAAACCGAAGCCCCCGTCATCCGGCGGGGGCTTTTTCGTGGCCGTTGCCAAAAGGAAAAGCCGCCGGTTCGCACCGGAGGCTTTCGAATGGTCGTCGCGACAGGCCGACGAGGCCTACTTCTCGTCCGCGATGGTCTCGCGCTGCGTGATCAGGCGGGCGCTGTGCTGGCCGCTGAGGAATATCCACAGCCAGCTCCAGGCGACCGAAAAGCGCGAGCGGGTGCCTATCAGGAAGTAGATGTGGGCGATGCCCCAGATCCACCAGGCGAGCCCGCCCTTGAGCTTGATCTTTCCGAAATCGGCGATTGCGGCACTCCGGCCGATCGTCGCCAGGCTGCCCTGGTGCCTGTATTTGAAGGCCGGCGGCGTCTTGCCCTTCATCCGTGCGTGGATGACCTTGGCAACGAAGGCGCCCTGCTGCTTGGCGGCGGGCGCGACACCCGGCACCGGCGCGCCGCTCTCCTGCGTCACCGAAGCGGTGTCGCCGATGACGAAGACCTCGGGCAGGCCCGGTGCGGTCAGATCCTTCTCGACGATCGCGCGGCCGGCGCGGTCGGCCGAGATGCCCAACCACTTCGCGGCCGGCGACGCCTGAACGCCGGCGGCCCAGCTGATCGTCCGGCTCGGGATGAACTCCTCGCCGATCTGCACACCCTCGGCCGTGCATTCGGTGACCGGCTTTCCAAGCCGCACCTCGACGCCAAGATCGTTGAGCGCCTTCAAGGCATATTCGGACAGTTCGGGCACGAAGGTCGGCAAGACCCGCGGTCCGGCCTCCACGAGGATGACCTTGGCCTTGCGCGTGTCGATATTGCGGAATTCCTTCGGCAGCGTCTTGTGCGCCAGTTCGGCGATGATGCCGGCAAGCTCCACGCCCGTCGGGCCGGCGCCGATGATGATGAAGGTCAAGAGCGCGTCGCGCTCGGCCTGATCGAGCGCCGTCTCCGCCTTTTCGAAGGCCAGAAGCACGCGGCGGCGGATCGTCGTCGCATCCTCGAGCGTCTTCAGGCCCTGCGCCACCGGCGCCCAGTCGTCGCGACCGAAATATGCATGGGTCGCGCCCGTGGCGAGCACCAGCGTGTCGTATTGCAGGACGTTGCCATCGCGCAGCGTGACCGACTTCGTGCCGGTATCGACGCCCGAGACATCGCCGAGCAGCGTCGTCACTTCGGGGCGGTCGCTGTAGAGATGGCGGATCGGCCAGGCGATCTCGGAGGTCGACAAAATCGTTGTGGCGACTTGGTATAGCAGGGGCTGGAAGAGATGGTGATTGCGCCGATCGACAAGCGTAATGCGGACACCAGCGCCTTTAAGGTCGTTTACGAGTTGCAGCCCTCCGAAGCCCCCTCCAACAACGACGACGTGATGATCGGCCATAATCTACCCTTTTGGTAATTTGCATAAGAATTGACCAATGTCATCTTCCCTAGCCCCGTTTCAACCACCGTTTCAGCATAGCTAACCTGCGTTGTCGGGACTGCGACCAATCAGCGCGCGGGCTGGAGCGACGACATGCACGATCCCAAATGCGGCATTTCCTCATACAAAAGAACAGGATCGGCTGGCAATTCCGCCCGTTATTTGCATGATGCGCCCTAAAGCGGGCGACCGCCAGAAGAACGCTCGTCGCAAAGACGCAGCAGCAGAAGGAGCAGCATCGAATGCGGACAATCGGCCTGATCGGTGGCATGAGCTTTGAAAGCTCCGCCGTCTACTATCGCCTGATCAACGAGATGGTTCGCGACCGCCTCGGCGGCTTCGCCTCCGCCGAACTGCTGATGCATTCCGTGAACTTCGAAGAGATCGTCGGGATGCAGAAAGCCGGCGATTGGGATGCCGCCGGCAAACGGCTCGGCGACGTCGCCGCACGCCTGCAATCGGCCGGCGCCGAATGCGTCCTGATCTGCACCAATACCATGCACCTCGTCGCCGGCCCTGTCGCCGAGCACATTACTATCCCGCTGATCCACATCATCGATGAAACCGCGGCAGCGTTGAAGGCCGCCGGATGCCGCCGACCGCTGCTGCTCGCTACGCGCTACACGATGGAGCACGGCTTCTATACCGATCGCGTGAAAAGCCTCGGGCTCGACATCATGGTGCCTGATCAGGACGACCGCACGGCCGTCCACGACATCATCTTCAACGAACTCTGCGCCGGCCAGATCCTCGATAGCTCGCGCCAGACGCTTTTCGAGATCATCGAGCGCGAACGCGCCAAGGGCGCCGACAGCATCATCCTCGGCTGCACCGAGATCTGCCTGATCCTCGACCCGGACAATCTGCCCCTGCCCGGCTTAGATCG
>NZ_DDHH01000013.1:20787-21370 GCF_002338015.1 Rhizobium sp. UBA1881 | reverse complement strand
AAATATATTGCTCACGATACAAAACGTTATTCAGCGGCGGCTGATGAGTGGTTTTTTTCGTCGGAGCGCAAAACCCACCCGGAATTGGCGCGCGAGGCAGCGTTGCGTCGGAAAACTTTTGCTTGCCAAAAGTGAATAATCGCAGCAATCTCGTGGCGTTCGGGCATTTTGCGAGCATGGGAAGTCCTTAAGATTGTGCGCGCCGGAGACGCTAATACTCCGGTCGGTTGGTTCTAAATAAGCAGGCGGAAGTTCTGCGGAGAACTATACTGATTTAGAGGGGACCTTTTTCTCACAATTCAATAATTGCCTGTTAGCGTCTCCGTGAGGAGGCAATATCAGTATGCTGCCCGTGTGGATGGCGGGCAGAGATCAAAGGACCTGACGCATGGCCGAGACTGGGACTGTAAAATTCTTCAACACCGACAAGGGCTTCGGATTCATCAAGCCTGACAAGGGCGGCGCGGACATCTTCGTTCACATTTCCGCCGTGCAGGCTTCCGGATTGGCCGGACTGACGGAAAACCAGAAGGTAAGCTTCGACACCGAACCGGATCGTCGCGGCAAGGGCCCGAAGGCCGTC
>NZ_DDHH01000013.1:630-20636 GCF_002338015.1 Rhizobium sp. UBA1881 | reverse complement strand
GGCAAGGGCCCGAAGGCCGTCAACCTGCAGATCGACGGCTGATAGAGCCTACCTTTGCAATCGAGTTGAAGCCCGGCGGGCCGCCGGGTTTTATCGTTCAGCCTGCATTCAGCCGCCAGCCGTTAACTTGCCATCATCAAGGTGCAAAACCGGCCAAGAGTTTGAACAGGACAGAACACATGAATAGCCTTGCCAAGACACTTCTTCTGACGGCAACTGCGGCTGCCATCACATTCTCGTCGATCGGCGTCGCATCGGCTGACGACTGGCGCTATCGCCACCATCATAACAATGATGCATGGGTCGGCGGCGCTGTCGGTCTGGCAACAGGCTTGATCGTCGGCTCGGCGATCGCCAATGCGCCGCGCTACGACGAACCGCGCTACATCGACCCGCCCTACGCCTATGACGATGGTCCGGTCTACGCAGCACCTCCCCGCTATTACCGCCCGGCGCCCGTGCGCTACTACCAGCCGACTCCGGTTCGCGTCGGTGTCGAGCCGTGGACCCCGCAGTGGGAGCGCTACTGCTCTTACCGCTACCGTTCGTTCGATCCGCGCAGCGGCACCTTCATCGGCAACGACGGCCGCAGCCACTTCTGCGTCGCCAACTGATCGAACGCCGATCGTTCATGCCCGAAGCGCCGCTTTTCAGCGGCGCTTTTGTTTTGTGCGGACTTTGCCAGCTGTGATCCCCTGCCCGTATCAAAGCCCCTGCAGATAGGGATTGCCGCGGCGCTCGTCGCCGATCCGGCTGCCCGGCCCGTGGCCGCAGATAAAGCCGACCTCGTCGCCCAGCGGCAGCACCTTGTCGCGGATGGAATCGAGCAACTGCTGGTGGTTTCCGCCGGGAAGATCGGTGCGGCCGATCGAACCGTTGAACAGAACGTCCCCCAGATGCGCGAACTTCTGCGCCCGGTTGAAATAGATGACATGCCCCGGCGCGTGGCCCGGCGTGTGATAGACCTCGAACACATGCTCGCCGAAGGAGACGGTATCACCATCCTTCAGCCAGCGATCCGGTTCGACGTTCTGCATCTGGCCGGAAGGCAGCCCGTATTTCTCCGCCTGCGTCTCGATCCGCTGCAGCAGCGGCAGATCGTCCTCGTGCGGGCCGATGATATCGACGCCAAGCGCTTCCTTGAGCTCCTTGGCCCCGCCGGCGTGGTCGAGATGGCCGTGGGTCAGCCAGATCGCCTTGATCTTCAGCCCATTCTGCTCGATCCCCTGCAGGATGTTGGCGACATCTCCGCCCGGATCGATCACCACGCCTTCCTTCGTCGCTTCATCGAAAAAGATCGTGCAGTTCTGCTGAAACGCTGTCACCGGAATGATCCCGGCCTGGAGCATGCTCATGGGGTGCCTCGCTTTATGTCTTGCGCAGTTCGTCCGTCTCGATGTCGATATAGTCGCAAACGCCGGCACGTGCAGCCTCGATTTTGCCGAGCGCTCCGTCACGCCGCAACGACAAGTGTAATCTCCTGTGATCGCCCTTGGCGGAACCTCCCTTTGTTCCGGGCGTTACCAACCCGTCTATAAAAGGAGACCCACGATGACCATGAAGCGAAATCTTTTCCTGGCAGGCGCAATGGTTCTGGCGACCGCCGGCCTCGCCCGCGCGGAAATGGCCGCAACGGCCATCAACGATCTGACCATTCACGCCGGCCCCGGCGAGCAGTATCCCGCTGTCGGCGTTGCGACCCGCGGCTCCGAAACCATCCTCGACGGCTGCGTCGCCGGTAGCCAGTGGTGCCGTGTCGATGTCAACGGCATGCGCGGCTGGGTTTACGCCCAGTATCTGCAGATGGATCAGGACGGCAACCAGGTGATCGTCCAGCAGCACCAGTCCGATCTCGATATCCCCGTTGTGACCTATGAAACCACGGCAGCGACCGGCCCCGCCGAACCTGCTCCGGGCGACGAACTGCTCGGCCCGGTCGGCTCGGTAGAGACGATCGAACCGCCGCAGACGGTCACCACCTATATCGAGAGCAACCCTGGCCGCACGGTCGAGGTCGGCGGTGATGTCGTCGTCGGCGCGCAGGTGCCCGGCACCGTGACCTTCCAGGAAATCCCTGACTACCAGTACCGCTACGCGCGCATCAACGACCGTCCGGTACTGGTCGATCCGGGCACGCGTCGTATCGTCTACGTCTACAACTAAGACCTGAAATCATGGACAGCAAAGGCGGCCACCCGGCCGCCTTTTTCATGCGCGCTCGCCAGACGGCTGTGAACTCGCCGCAACGCTCGCGTCATGCCTGTTGATTGTTGCCGCAAATATGCCTCTTAATCCAATCACGCAGGGGAATTGCGTATCGCATGGGGAGTTTTGCGCGGGGCATCTCGGTTCTACTGACAACACCGATCTTCTTTGCACGCGCGAAAGCCGGAAACCGACAGACACTGGTACATATGTCATCATTGCTGACCTATGGTCCCGCGTGCTCCGGCCAAACGGCGCAGACTAGGAAAGGAAATGCCAAATTGGCACGACAGAGCAGCCCGAGAGCCGGCAGGCAGGAGCCCAAGCCGGAGCCTTTGACCAAGCCGTTGGAAAACACAGAAACCATCGACTTCGATATCATCGAGCTCCTGTTTTTCTCCTATCGGGACTTCGTCTCCGATCCTGATGCCATCCTGGCAAAGAGCGGCTTTGGACGTGCGCATCACCGCGTGGTGCATTTCGTTAACCGAAACCCCGGCATGACCGTTGCCGATCTCCTGGATACGTTGAAGATAACCAAACAGAGTCTCGCAAGGGTACTCAAACAGCTTATCGATTCGGGGTATATTCAACAAAAAGCGGGGCCTGAGGACCGACGCCAGCGCAAGCTCTATCCCACCGCCACTGGCCGGGATCTGGTGCTTGCACTCGCCGAGCCGCAATCGCGCCGTATTGAGAGAGCATTCGACGGGGCGTCTCCGGAGATAAGGGCTGGCGTCAAGGCCTTCCTGAGTGGCATGCAGAACAGACAAAACTCGAAAGCGGACTGAATGGCGGCGAAGATAGTGATTTCGGACGATGCGGCACACTTGCTCGTTGTGGATGACGACACGCGCATTCGCGCGCTGCTCAACCGCTATCTGAGCGAGAACGGCTTCCGTGTGACGGTTGCGGCCGACGGCGCCGAAGCACGCCGCAAGCTTGGCGGCCTCGATTTCGATCTGATCATCATGGACGTGATGATGCCCGGCGAATCCGGCATCGACGTCACCAAGGATCTGCGCATCATCAAGAACGTGCCGATCATCATGCTGACGGCGCTCGCCGAATCCGACAGCCGCATCGCCGGCCTCGAGGCCGGCGCCGACGATTATCTGCCCAAGCCCTTCGACCCGCGCGAGCTCGTGCTGCGCATCAACAACATCCTGCGCCGCAACGTCTCCGGCGATGCGCCGAAGATCGAACAGGTCATGTTCGGCCCCTACACATTCTCGCTGACCCGCCGCGAGCTCAAGAAGGCCGCGGAGATCGTTCGCCTGACCGACCGCGAACAGGAAATCATGCTGCTTTTCGCCAAGCGCGCCGGCGACACCATTCCCCGCCACGAACTGATCGGCAACGATGTCGATGTCGGCGAGCGCACGATCGACGTGCAGATCAACCGCCTGCGCCGCAAAATCGAGGACGACCCATCAAATCCGGTCTGGCTCCAGACGGTTCGTGGTATAGGATACCGCCTGAGCATCGATTGATGATCCGGGACCCGGAAAGGCTCTAGATGGTAACATTCGATTCCCTGCGACGCGAGGACCGCTCGCCGGTTTCCGGCTGGCGTTGGTTCACCCGCCTGCTGCGCCGCCAGCTGCCCAAGGGCCTTTACGTCCGCTCGCTGATCATCATCATCATGCCGATGGTGCTCCTGCAGTCCGTCGTCGCCGCAGTCTTCATGGAGCGGCACTGGCAGATGGTCACCCAGCGCCTGTCGATGGCCGTGACCGCCGATATCGCCGCGATCATCCAGATGATCGAGACCTACCCGCAGGATACGGACTACAGCGAGGCCACCCGCATCGCCCGCGACCAGCTCGGCCTGCAGATCTCGATCGAGCCCGATGGCGAGCTCCCCCCGCCCCGCATCAAACCGTTCTTCTCCATTCTCGATGGGATTCTGAGCGACGAAATCCGCGACCAGATCAAACGCCCCTTCTGGATCGACACGGTCGGCGATTCCAATCTCGTCGAAATCCGCGTAAAGCTAGACGGCAAGATCCTGCGCGTGCTCGCCAAGCGCAATCAGACCTACGCCTCCAACACCCATATCTTCATCGTCTGGATGGTCGGTGCGTCGCTGGTGCTGATCACCATTTCCATTCTGTTCTTGAGGGGCCAGATCCGCCCGATCCAGAAACTGGCGGCCGCCGCCGAAAGCTTCGGCAAGGGCCAGAAGGCCGAAAACTTCTACCCGCGCGGTGCTGATGAAGTCCGCCGCGCCGGCCTCGCCTTCATTCTCATGCGTGAGCGCATCGAGCGGCAAATGGAACAGCGAACGGCGATGCTGACCGGCGTCAGCCACGATCTACGCACCATCCTCACGCGCTTCAAGTTGCAGCTGGCGCTCGCCGGCGACAATCCCGACCTGCAAGGCATGAGCGACGACGTCAACGACATGCAGTCGATGCTCGAGGCCTATATGGCCTTTGCCCGCAGCGAGGTCGAGGAAGATGTCGGCGAGCTGAAGCTCAGCGAGTTGCTGTTGAAGCTGGAGCCGGACTTCGCCCTGCACAAGAAGACGCTCACTTATTCAATCGACGGCGACGACGATATCGTGGTCCGGCCGAACGCATTCACCCGCCTCGTCACCAACCTTGCTTCAAATGCGCGCCGCTATGCCAAGACCCTCAACATTGAGGCCAAGCACGGCGCTAAGTGGCTGACGATCGTGTTTGACGACGACGGCCCCGGCATCCCCGAACAGAACCGCGAGGACGTCTTCAAGCCGTTCTTCCGCCTCGATGAGGCGCGCAATCTCGATGCGTCGGGAACGGGGCTTGGCCTGGCGATCGCCCGCGACATCGCCCGCAGCCATGGCGGCAACGTCACGCTTGGCGACAGCCCGCTCGGCGGCCTGCGCGCCGTCATCCGCATCCCGGCCTGAGATCACGATGGCAATCGATTTGACGGACATGACTTGGCTCAACCCGCCGCCCTTCGCCGAGCAGCGGGACGACGGCCTGCACGTGCGCTCCGGCGAGAAGACCGATTTCTGGCAGGGAACCTATTACGGATTCCACCGCGACGATGGCCATTTCATCCATCGTCCACGCCACGGAGACTTCACCGCTGAGCTGACCTTTTCGGCGGACTACCAGGCGCTCTACGATCAGGCCGGCATCATGCTGCGTGCCGACGCGACGCACTGGATGAAATGCGGGATCGAATATACGGACGGCGCCCGCCACTTCAGCGTCGTCGTCACCAACGGCAATTCCGACTGGTCGGCATTTCGTATCGACCATGATTTCGCAAGGCTGTCGGTGCGGGTCACGCGCAATGGCGATGCGCTGTTCATCCAGTACAGGACCGACATGATGGCGGATTGGCGCATGGCGCGCCTCGCCTGGTTCGACCCGAAATTTACGGAACTGATGGTTGGCCCGGTCTTCTGCTCACCGCAACGCGCCGGCTTCGAAGCCACGTTCCACGACTTCAGCCTGTCGGAACCGATCTCGCGCGACATTCACTAGACCGTCGGCATTGAAACGCCGGGCACAAGGCCACGGCGCTCCACCAATCACATGATCTTCTTGCCGTTTGGCACCGGCTTGTCCGGCGCCGCAAGCACGATGGCGCCGGCCTCGTCCTCGAAGCCGAGCGTCAGAACCTCGGAGCGGAACGGCCCGATCTGCCGTGGCGGGAAATTGACCACGCACAGCACCTGCCGGCCGACGAGCGTCTCGAGCGTATAGTGCACGGTGATCTGAGCCGAGGACTTCTTGACGCCGATCTCCGGCCCGAAGTCGATCAAGAGCTTGAAGGCCGGCTTGCGCGCCTCGGGAAACGGATTGGCCTCGATAACGGTGCCGACACGAATGTCGACCCGCTCGAAATCGCCGTAGGTAATTTCTTCGGTCATGAAAATCAGCCTTATCTAGAGCATGTCGCGCAAAAGTGTGTGCGGTTTTGCGATAACGACATGCGGCAAAACAAAGACCTAAAGCGCAACTAGCGATCTGAAAGATCGCGACGCGCTTTAACCCGCCAGCTCCTCGGCGCGCTTGCGAGCGGCCGAAAGCGCCTTGTCGAACAGCGGCTGCATCGCATCGTCAGCCATCAGCACAGAAAGCGCCGCCGCCGTCGTGCCGCCTGGAGACGTCACGTTCTGGCGAAGCTTCGATGCGTCGTCGGGGGACTGGTGCAAGAGTTCACCAGCCCCCGCGACAGTTTCCCGTGCAAGCCGCATGGCAAGGTCCGCCTGCAGGCCAAGTTTTCGGCCTGCTTCTGCCATGCACTCCACGAGATAGAACACATACGCAGGACCACTGCCCGAAAGGGCTGTAACGGCATCGATATCGGATTCGGAAGGCACCCACTCCACAGGTCCGGAGACCCTGAGCAGCGCATGCACCTGATCGCGCTGGTTCTGACCAACACGGGCATTGGCGAAGGCGCCGGTGACGCCACGGCCGACCATGGCCGGCGTGTTCGGCATGGCGCGAACCATCGCCGCTTCGCCGAGATGGGATTCGAGAAAGCCGAGCGTCTTGCCCGCCGCGACCGAAACCACGACCGTATCGTCGCCGACCGCGCTCTTCACGGATGGGAGCACGGCGTCCATCACCTGCGGCTTCACCGCCAGAAACAGCACGCCGGCCTTCAGTTCGGCGGGAAGCGCCGTCACATGCCTGGCGCCCGCCTCGTTGATCGTTGCCATCATCTGGGCCGAGGGGCCGGGATCGACGACGACGACGGAGGCACCGGGCACACCATTCTTCAGCCAGCCGGAGAGCATCGCGCCCCCCATGTTGCCGGCACCGACAAGAACGATTGGACCCGAGGACGACAGACCGGACATGTTACGCTTCACCCACGGTTTCGAACAACACGGCTTCCATGGCGCGGTTGGCGTCCATGCCGGACCAGATCACGAACTGGAACGCCTGATAATAGGTCTCGCAGGTATCGAGCGCGCTGGCGAGCAGCACTTCGACCTGACGGTTCGTCGGCTCCGCGCCGCCGGCAAGCAGCAGCGATTGACGGAAGATGATCACATCCTCCTGGCGCCAGACGTCGAAGTGACCCATCAGCACCTGGCCGTTGATACCGGCCAGAAGCTTCGTCACTTCATTCATGCGTTGTTCGGGGATCTTGATGTCGAAGGCGCAGCCGAGATGCAGCGCCTCGAATTCCTCCATCCAGGAAAAGGAGACGTGATAATCCGTCCACTTGCCCTCGACCGTCATCGCGATTTCGTCGTCACCCGACCGCTCGAAAGCCCAGTCGTTGTGGGCGGCGACGTACTCGATCATATCGACCGGGTTCGATTGACGCTCGACTTCCAATTCCATGAGGCTCATGCAGCACCTTCTTGACCGGAGTGAATGCGTAACGACTTCGTCCAACGAGACACAAGCGAACACACGCAACTAACCCGGAAACCACCAACCCAGATGACCGTTGAACCGCTACCAGACTTACGCAGTGAACCTGCCCGGAGCTTACCAACTGCTTCGAATCATCATTTAAAATCAGTGTATAACGCACCCGGTGGTGTGCCAGCCCCCTGAGGGCCGTTTTAGGGAACGCCACTGTGGAAAGGTGTTGGGAATTGGATTCAGAAGGAGGGTATAAACGACTCTGCCCATTGGCTTTTTTGGCAGTGTCCACAGGTGGATAAACACACCCGCTTTTTTAGCCGAAGCAGCGGTGTGTCTCTCAAAGGCCACACCGCGCTCTGTCCCCAAACGGGATTTACTTGCCCTTGGCGGCAGGCTTGGATTCGAGCTTCGCCTCGAGCGCGGCGATGCGCGCCAGAAGCGCATCGTTCTCATCGCGCGCCTTGATCGCCATCTCGCGAACGACCTCGAACTCTTCCCGCTTGACCACGTCCATGCTGTTCAGCCAGCGCTCGGCCTGCGCGTTGAACATCGTCTCGACTTCCTTGCGCACGCCCTGGGCGGCACCTGCGGCATCTGTCATCAGCTTTGCGAACTCGTCCATGATGCGGTTTGCGCCTGTCGTCATGGCGGTTTACTCCCTTTGAAATAATGGCTTCCGGCCGCTCTCGGCCCTCAGGAATGAGGTAGGGCTTCGCCGTTAAGGATGCAAGCGCTTTGCACTGGATAAGCGGTCGCACTTATCTCGCATCACTAACAATCAACTTGACCCGCTGTTATGGCAAGGCCATCTTCCGCCCACATCAACGGATGGGATTACCTTGCAGACAGCTGCCGACCTTATGGCCATCATGCCGTTCCCCAATATCGACCCGATCGCCTTTGCAATCGGGCCCGTGGCCATTCACTGGTACGGCCTGGCCTATGTCGCCGGCATCATGATCGGCTGGTACTACGCGCGCCTCATCGCCGCAAACGACAGCCTCTGGCCCGGCAATGTCTCGCCGATCACCAAGGCGCAGCTCGACGATTTCGTCGTCTGGGTAGCGCTCGGCGTCGTCCTTGGCGGCCGCATCGGCTATATCCTGTTCTACGACATGCCTGCGATTATCGAGAGCCCGATCCGCGCCATCCAGATCTGGAACGGCGGCATGTCCTTCCATGGCGGCCTGACCGGCACGACGATCGCCATGATCATCTTCGCCAAGCGCAACAAGATCCCGCTCTGGAACCTCTTCGACATCGTCGCAGCCGTCGTTCCCGTCGGCCTGTTCTTCGGCCGCATCGCCAATTTCATCAATGGCGAACTCTGGGGCCGGTTGACAGACGTGCCGTGGGCCGTGGTCTTCCCGACCGGCGGCCCTTTCGCGCGCCATCCCAGCCAGCTTTATGAAGCGGGCCTCGAAGGCATCGTTCTGGTTCTCGTGCTCGCCGCCCTCATCTACGGCATGAAGGCGCTGAAAACCCCAGGCTTCGTCGCCGGCGTCTTCGTCTGCGGCTATGCGCTGTCGCGCATCTTCGTCGAGTTCTTCCGTGAACCTGACGCACAACTCGGCTACCTTCTCGGCACCAACTGGCTGACGATGGGCATGGTCCTGTCGTCGCCGATGATCCTGCTGGGCCTCTGGGCCATGATCCGCGCCCGTCGTCAGGCTGCCCTGCAGTCCTGATCGCGGTACCGGAGGAGGAGAACATGACCACCGCACTCGGTGAGAAGATCAAGGCGATCATTCAGGCGAACGGTCCGATCAGCGTCACCGATTACTTTTCGCTGTGCCTCGCCGATCCCGAATACGGATATTATAAGACCAAGGAACCCTTCGGCAGCTCCGGCGATTTCGTCACTGCGCCCGAGGTCAGCCAGCTCTTCGGCGAGATGATCGGCGTCTTCATCGTCCATGCATGGCAGCGCCACGGCACGCCCTCGGATGTGAAGCTGGTCGAGATCGGCCCCGGACGCGGCACGATGATGTCGGACATGCTGCGTGTCATCGAGCGCCTCGCGCCGCCGCTCTTCGAAACGATGACCGTCCACCTCGTCGAAACCAGCCCGCGCCTGCGCGAGGTGCAGGCCGAGACGCTCGCCGCCCATCAGGGCAGGATCAGCTGGCACGACGGCTTCGACGAGATCCCGCCGGGCCTCACCCTGATCGCCGCCAACGAACTCTTCGACGCCATCCCCATCCGCCAGTTCGTCAAGACCGCGACCGGCTTTCGCGAGCGCATGGTCGGCCTCGACGTCGATGACGAACTGTCCTTCGGAACCGGCGTCGCCGGCATCGACCCGCAGCTGCTCCCCGAGCAGGCCGCGACCGTGCCTCTCGGCACCCTCTTCGAGATCGCCCCCGCCCGTGAATCCGTCATGGTCGCCATCGCCGATCGGCTGAAGGCCTTTGGCGGCACAGCGCTGGCGCTCGACTACGGCCATCTGATCACCGGCTTCGGCGATACGCTGCAGGCGGTGCGCATGCACGAATTCGACCCGCCGCTCGCCCACCCCGGCGAAGCGGACCTGACCAGTCACGTCGATTTCCAGGCGCTCGGCGAGACTGCGGTGGCAGCCGGGCTCCACGTCAACGGCCAACTGCACCAGGGCGATTTCCTGGTGGGCCTCGGCATCCTCGAACGCGCCGCCGCCCTCGGCCGTGACCGCGAACCCCGCACCCAGCAGATCATCCAGGCCGCCGTCGACCGCCTGGCCGGCGAAGGCGAGGGAAAGATGGGGGAACTCTTCAAGGTGATGGCCGTTTCCCATCCCGCCATCGATCTGATGCCGTTCCGCTCCGTGGATTGACAGGGCGCGCGCGGCGGGGTCAACATCGCCGCAATCGACAGCGCTTCGTCCGGCACACCGTCTGGGCGAAGCCGAAACAAATCTTGGGCCGAAACAAATCTTGGAACGACCGATGACACATGCGCCCTCCCTGGAACCGATCCAAAGCGCGCTGCTGAACGAAGCGACGGGCGACACAATCCAGCACGGCTATTTCACCCGGCAGGGCGGTGTCTCCGACGGCATCTATCGCGGCCTCAATGTCGGCCTCGGCTCTAACGATGAGCGCGCCAAGGTCGAGGAAAACCGCAGACGCGTCGCCGACTGGTTCGACCTGCCGGTCGAGCGTTTGGCAACCGTGCATCAGGTGCATTCGCCCGACGTCGTGGTGGTCGACGCCTCCTATGACGGCACCCGCCAGCCGGCCGACGCGCTGGTAACCGCAACACCCGGCATCGCGCTTGGCGTGCTCGCCGCCGATTGCGGCCCGATCCTCTTCGCCGATCCGGAAAACAGGGTGGTCGGTGCAGCCCATGCCGGCTGGAAAGGCGCCTTCACCGGCGTGCTCGAAAACACCATCGACGCCATGATCAAGCTCGGCGCCAAGCGCGAGGCAATCGTCGCCTGCCTGGGCCCATCGATCAGCAAGGTGAGCTACGAGGTCGGTCCCGAATTCGTCGAGCGCTTCGTCAACGAAAACGGCGATTACCAGCGCTACTTCACCCCGTCGGAAAAGCCCGGCCATTCGATGTTCGACCTCCCGTCCTTCACCATCGATCGGCTGCGTGCCGCCGGCGTCAAGGCAGAAAGCCTCGGCGTCTGCACCTACCCCGACAGCGAACGCTTCTTTTCCTACCGACGAACGACACACAGCCAGGAACCGGACTACGGCCGACAGATTTCGGCGATTGCCATAAGGGAGATGTGACCGGTATGGGCCTACACTTCGAAACCTCCGAATTCGCCGATCGCCTTGCGCGGCTGACGCAGCAGATGCAGGAGGAGAAGCTCGACGCCCTCCTCCTCTTCGCCCAGGAAAGCATGTACTGGCTGACGGGTTACGACACCTTCGGCTACTGCTTCTTCCAGACGCTGGTCGTCAAGGCCGACGGCACCATGGCGCTTCTCACCCGTTCGGCCGATCTGCGCCAGGCGCGGCAGACGTCGATCATCGAAAACATTCATATCTGGGTCGATCGCGTCAACGCCGACCCGACGGTCGATCTCAAGAACCTCCTGGTCGAGATGGACCTCCTTGGCGCCCGCATCGGCGTCGAATACGACACCCATGGCATGACCGGCCGCATCGCAAGGCTTCTCGACACGCAGCTGATGGCCTTCGGCCAGATTTCCGACGCGTCCTACCTCGTCAGCCGCCTGCGCCTGATCAAGAGCCCGACGGAGATCGCCTATGTCGAGCGCGCGGCAGCCCTTGCCGACGACGCGCTGGACGCAGCCCTTTCGCTGACGAAGGCAGGCGCCGATGAGGCCGCGATCCTGGCTGCCATGCAGGGCGCGGTCTTTGCCGGTGGCGGCGATTATCCCGCCAACGAATTCATCATCGGCTCCGGCGCCGACGCCCTGCTCTGCCGCTACAAGGCCGGTCGCCGCAGGCTCGACGCCAACGACCAGCTGACGCTGGAATGGGCCGGCGCCTACGCGCATTACCACGCCGCAATGATGCGCACGATCGTCATCGGCGAACCGAGCTATCGCCACCGCGAGCTCTACAATGCCTGCCTTGAAAACATCCAGGCCATCGAAACGGTGCTGAAGCCGGGACACACCTTCGGCGATGTCTTTGACGTCCACTCGAAGATCATGGAGGAGCGCGGCCTCTCGCGTCACCGCCTGAACGCCTGCGGCTACTCGCTCGGCGCCCGCTTCTCGCCTTCGTGGATGGAGCACCAGATGTTCCACGTCGGCAATCCACAGCCGATCGAACCCGGCATGTCGCTCTTCGTCCACATGATCATCATGGATTCCGACAGCGGCACGGCCATGAGCCTCGGCCAGACCTACCTCACGACGGCCGACGAGCCGAAGGCGTTGTCGCGCCACCCGCTCGACTTCATCAACCTCTGAGTGACCACCCTTTAGAATCGACAATTGACATTGCAGTGCCCCGACCGTCATAAAGTTGGCCGGGGCATATGCCGCGTGGCGACACGCGCACGAAAAGAAGGATGACACGAGGGATGACGCGACTTGCGACAGCGCCCACGCTCATCGCCTGCCTTGCCCTGCTTTCCGCCTGCAACACCACGGATGCCCTGACGCCCCTCGTCGACATCGGCGATACCTCGGGCAGCATCCGCTCGACGCCGGTCACTCAGGGCGAGGTCGAGCGCATGGCCGGCACGCCGCGCCGCGCCCAGGCTTTTGCGTCTTCGCCGCGCGAGGGCGGCTACCACCCCGCCTATGTCGAGCAGGACACCACATCAGGCCCCATATCCGGTCGCGGCGCTCCGCCGACGACGATGCAGGCGCAGGCCTATGCGCTCGACGGCCAGACCGAACAATCGCCAAGAGCCTCCGCCGCCATCCGCAGCCAGCCTCTTTCCGAGCCGGTATCCAACGCGCAGGCCGAAGAGCAGGACATTGCCGACGCGGAAGCCAAGGAAAAGGCAGCCGAGCCGAAGCGTACGGCGATGCTGGCGCCATCAGGCGCTTCGACCGTCCGCTTCCTGCCAATCATCGGCGCTCCGGTGCAGGCCGTGACGCCCCTGTCGCGGCAGCTCGGCGCCGAGGCCCGCTCGCACGGCCTCTCCATCAAGAGCTCCAACGACAACAGCACCGCCTTCATCCTCAAGGGTTACCTCTCGGCCTTTTCCGACAGCGGCAAGGTCACGGTGGTCTATGTTTGGGATGTGCTCGACAACAGCGGCGCCCGGCTGCACCGCATCCAGGGACAGGAGAGCGTTCCCTCGCAGGCGCAGGATCCCTGGGCCGTGGTTCCGGCCTCCGTCATGCAGCAGATTGCGTCCAAGACGATCACCGAGTTTTCCTCGTGGCGGGACGCCCGTGGCGGTTAAGCCACAAGCTTTTTGGAAATATCAAGGCGCAAGTCGCGTTTACCCTTGCATTCGGAAACAAGCTGGCTAAAAAGCGCGGCTATCAGCAGGCAACAGGCGGACCAAGATGAAGGTTTTCGCAGGCAATTCGAACCGGCACCTCGCCGAAGAGATCTGCAACTATCTTAAAGTGCCCTTGGGCAGAGCAACGGTCCGAAGATTTGCCGACCAGGAAATCTTCGTGGAAGTCCAGGAAAACGTACGCGGCGAGGATGTCTTCCTCGTCCAGTCTACGTCCTTCCCGACGAACGACCACCTGATGGAATTGCTCATCATGATCGATGCGATGCGCCGCTCGTCGGCTCGCCGCATCACCGCGGTCCTCCCCTACTTCGGCTACGCACGCCAGGACCGTCGCGCTTCGGGCCGCACGCCGATCTCGGCCAAGCTCGTCGCCAACCTGATCACCGAAGCCGGTGCCGATCGCGTCCTGACGCTCGATCTCCACGCCGGCCAGATTCAGGGCTTCTTCGATATCCCGACCGACAACCTCTATGCCGTGCCGATCCTGACGCGTGACATCAAGGCCAATTACGACATCTCCAACGTCATGGTCGTTTCGCCTGACGTCGGCGGCGTCGTGCGCGCTCGCGCGCTCGCCAAGCGTCTCGACTGTCTTCTGTCGATCGTGGACAAGCGCCGCGATCGCCCGGGTGAATCCGAAGTCATGAACATCATCGGCGACGTCACCGGCAAGGACTGCCTGCTGATCGACGATATCGTCGATTCCGGCGGCACGCTCTGCAACGCGGCCGACGCGCTGCTCGCCAAGGGCGCTGCAAGCGTTACCGCCTACATCACCCACGGCGTTCTGTCGGGTGGCGCGGTCACCCGCATCACCAATTCGAAGCTGCGCGAACTCGTCATCACCGACTCCATCCAGCCGACCACGGCTGTCCAGTCGGCGCACAATATCCGCGTGCTGACCACTGCAACGCTGATCGGCGAAGCCATCAACCGCACCAGCCAGGAAGAATCCGTCTCCAGCCTCTTCGACTGAGCCGGACAAGCCTTTCTCTCCGCCCTTCCTCCCCCGCGCCAATTCGGCTAGGATTATCAACGATATCCAGCCGACGGGAGGAAGAGGCATGGCGATAATACTGAAATCCCCGATCAGATTGGCGATGCTGGTCATCCTTCCAGCCCTCTCCGCCTGCACGGCGGACATGGGTCCCGGCTATGGACCAGGCCCAGGTTACGGACCCGGACCGGGCCCGGTTCGCCCCGCGCCCCCACCACGCCCCCGCCCGCCGCAACAGCAGCCACAAATGTGCACCATGGAATACGCGCCTGTCTGTGGCGAACGTGGCGGACGCACGCAGACCTTCGGTAATGCCTGCCAAGCCAATAGCAGCGGCTTCAGGATCGTGGGTCGTGGCGAGTGCCGCGCCGGGCCGCCGATAACGCCGGGACCTGGCCCTCGCCCGCCCCGCCCACGGCCTCCGCATGAAGAACCGATGCCGCCACAGCGGCCCGGCGGCATCTGCACGCGCGAATACCGCCCCGTTTGCGGCGAACGCGGCAGACAGATCAGAACATTTTCGAATTCATGCGAGGCAGGCAATGCGGGCTTCCGCATCGTCGGTCAGGGCGAATGCAGCCGCTGATTATGCTGGCTCTCTAACGAGCAGCAGGTTTCCGGCCACGAACGCGGCCGGAAACGACTTGGGGCTCAGTTCGCGCCCTTGATGACCTGGCCGTTGACCGTGATCGAACCATCGCGTGCGACGTTGACGTCCCAGCGCTGACGACCATCGGGATCGGTCTTGCCGAAGCCCTTGACCATCATCAGGCCGAAGGAAACCTGGTTGAGGTCGGGATTGCTCTTGGCCAGTTCCTGGATGGCGGTGATCGTCTTGTCGAAGTCGCGTGCGACGATCGACGCGTTCAACGAATAGGCAGTGGTCGACTCCGGAATGCCGCGAACCTCACCCGAGATCTCGGCGTCATAGACGCTGGAGCGCGCCGAAATCTTCGGGAAGGCAACGACGAACTCGCCATTGGTCAGGAGCTTCTCGAAAGCCTTATCGCTCTCCGCCTTGCTCTTCTTGTCATCGGCAAAATCGACCTTCATCAGCTCGTCGCCGACAGCCGCGATGTTGAGTTCCGGAAAGGCGAACTGCATGTCCACCTCTTCGGGAACGAAGGGCGCATACATCTCGGGCAGCAATGCGCTGTTGAAGCTGATCTGCTTGGCAGCCATACCGACGTCGAACCGCATCGCATCGCTCGGACCGCTCATGCCGATCGTGTAATCGACGCTGTCGGCGCCACCGTTGCCGGCAACGCTCGACACGCTGACCTTGTTCATGGTCACCGTCTCGTTGAGGCTCGACATCAGCGGGAACGACTTGCGCACCAGCTCCTTGATCTCTTCGCTCTCGGCGCGCTTGAGCTTCTTCTCATCGGCGTGTTCGATGATGAAGGCGAGGATCGCGCGGAAATCATTGATGGAAACGCCGTTCACGGCAGCCGCGAAATCCACCGAGTCGGCGCGGATTTCAACCGGCGGCACGTCCTTGCCGCTGATCTTCTCGACAAAGCCGTTCATCGTGCCGCTGCCGGCGAAATTGGTGCGCCCCTGCATCTCGCCGTCCGACGAGGTCATCTTGTAAGTCGACGATCCGGTCTCGACGCTCACCTCTTCCTTCTCTGTCTTCGACGAGAAGCGGAGTGCCTTGCTGGAGAAGTCACCGGACTTCAGATAGCTGATCGCCGGATCGAAGACGCCGTTCGAAATCAGCGAATCGATGACATAGGTGAATTCGGTGTTCGGCTGGCCAGGCGCCTTGAAGGTACCTGTGACGTCGAGCGAGTTGTTGCCCTCGATCGTCCACAGGCCGCTCTCTTCAGGCGTCGCGAAGATCGACCACGGGTTCAGGCCCTTGACGGAGAAATTCTTCGGGTCGGCCTTCTTCAGCAGCGCCGCGAAGTCATAAATGATCTCGTAGCGTGTGCCGGCCGGGTTGACGGTCACGAAGCCCTTCGCTGCGTCCTTAGGCAGGAGCTTGGAAAGGTTGGCCTCGATTTCCTTGGCGCCCTTCTGGTTGATATCGACAGCCTGAGACGTCGAAACCAAACCGAGAAGAACGACAGCCGTCGCCGTTAGGGTCTTGAGTTGCATGCTGAATTTCTCCCGTACGATTTGAGGTCGCATGTGACGGCTAGGCCCCCGCCCTGTCAACCCGGCAGTTGCATGCGCGGTCTCAGGCGGCGATCTTGCGCGGACGCATCGGCATCGGCCGGCCGAGCAGATAGCCCTGCGCCTCGTCGCAGCCTTCGTTGAGCAATATCCCGAGCTGAACATCCGTCTCGACACCTTCCGCGAGTACGGGAATGTTGAGGCTTTGCCCGAGCGCCAGGATAGCGCGGATGATCGCCTTGGCCTGTTCGCTGGTCTCGACCTCGTTCATGAAGCTGCGGTCGAGTTTGATCTTGTCGAACGGGAAGGAGCGCAGCGTTTCCAGCGACGAATAGCCCGTACCGAAATCGTCGATGGCGATCGATACGCCGAGATTCTTGACCTGACGCAGCGTCAGCAGCGCGCGGTCCTTGTCGACGATGATCGACGACTCGGTGATCTCGAGTTCCAGGCGCCATGGCTCGAGCCCGGTCTCGAACAGGACCGCGTGAACGAGATGCGCGATATCCTGGTGACCGATCTGGACGGGCGACAGATTGACGGCGATCTTGTGCTTGTCGGCCCAGCCGGCGGCCTCCTTGCAGGCTTCGCGCAGCACCCATTCGCCGATCGGAACGATCGCGCCGCATTCCTCGGCAACCGAGATGAACTCGCCCGGCGGTACGTTGCCCCGCGTCGGGTGGTTCCAGCGCAGCAGCACCTCGTAGCCGGTGATGTCGCCACTCGATACCGATTTCTGCACCTGGTAGTGCAGGTGCAACTCGTTGCGTTCGATGGCCAGCCACAAGTCGCTCGCCATCTTGCGGCGGTCGCGGGCTGCCTCGTCCATTGCCACTTCATAGAAGCAGATGCGCTCGGAAAGAGTCGCCTTTGCGCGGTACATGGCAAGATCGGCATTGGCGAGCAGCATTTCGCCGGTCGAGCCGTCTTGCGGATAGATAGCGACGCCGATGCTGGCGTCGGGGTTGATGTCGAAGCCGTCGACCTTGAATTCGGTCGTCAGGCTTACCTCCAGCCGCTCCACGAAATCATGCAGATCGGCGATATCGGAAAACTGCTTCAAAGCCGCAAATTCATCGCCGCCGAACCGGGCGACGAATTCGTCTTCACCGAGAAGCGCGCTCATGCGGTCGGACAAGGTGACCAGCACCTGGTCGCCGGCGTGATGGCCGCGCTGATCGTTGATCTCCTTGAACTTGTCGAGATCGATGCCGATGACGGCAACCTTCGTCCCGGCACGCTTGGCGACCGCCAGATCCTGCAACAGGCGCTCGGAAAACTCCGAACGGTTGGGCAATCCGGTCAATGCGTCGTGACGCGCCATGAAAGCGATCTTCTCTTCCGAGAGCAGTCGTTCCGTGATGTCTTCATAGGTGGCGACCCAGCCGCCATCGAGAAGCATGTTCAGGTTCAGCTGGATCGACCGGCCTTCCGCCGCCTTGTGCACGATCGAACGCTCGCCCGATCTCAGCGCACGCATCAGCTTGTCGTAGTGCTCGGACGCGCGCTTGGCCACAACCTCGGGATCCGAGAAATGGATTTCGTAGCCGATCGTGATGATCTCCTTGTAGGTCATGCCGGGGCGGATCGCACCCCGCTCGAATTCGAAGATGTCGCTGTAGCGGCAGTTGGCAAGCACGAGGCGCTCCTCGGCATCGAACAGGCAGATGCCCTGCGAGACGTTCTCAAGCGCGAGATCGAGATTGCGCGAGACCTCCTTGAGGCGGTCGCGGTCGGCCTTCTGCTCGGTCACGTCCTTGGTGATCTTCGCGTAACCGGCGATTTCGCCGTCTGCACCCCAGATGGGATCGATCACGACGTGCGCCCAGAACGACGTTCCATCCTTGCGGAACCGCCTGCCCTCTTGCTCGAACTTCCCCTCGGTGCGTGCCCTCAAAAGCGCACGCTGCGGCAAGCCGGCCGCGCGTTCCTCTTCGGAGTAGAACCGCGCGAAGTCCTCGCCGATGATTTCGTCGGCTGTGTATCCCTTTGCTCGCTCCGCACCCGCATTCCAGTTGGCGACCCGGCCATCCTTGTCGAGCATGTAGATCGCGTAGTCGGTCACGCCCTGCACGAGCATCTCGAAACGCGCCTCGCTCTCCTTCGTCGAGCTCTCCGCCCGCATCGCGAACAGGGCCGCGGCGAAGCCGGACGCAATCATCGACAACGAGACCGACAGCAGCGTGACGACCATGAAGCCGGTGGACATCGTCTCGCTTGGATCGATCGCCGGTCCCGGACCTGGCACGATCGTCAGTGCCGCCATGGCAGTGAAGTGCATGGCCACGATCGCGGCGCAGACGGTCGCGGCCGGCACAAGCAGCTTGCGCGCGTCAGCCTTGATATCGGGAAGCAGATAGAAGCCGATGGACGAGATGACCACCGCGCAAGCCATAGAGGCAAGGACCAGCGACTGGTCCCACAGCATGCTGCCGGGAAACTGCACGGCCATCATGCCGAGGAAATGCATGGATGTAACGCCGACGCCAAACAACACGCCCGCGAAACCCCGCCGCACCCTGCTCTCCGCGCCAGCCGCAAACGCCACCGCCGCGAGCGTCGCGACAACGACGAGCACCAGCGACGTCAATGTCTCCGACGTGTCGTAACCGACGACCACGCCGCTGTCATAAGCCAGCATCGCCACGAAATGCGTTGCCCATATGCCGAAGCCGCCGGCGGCACCGCCCATCAGGAGCCAGATCAGGCGCGCGACCTTGACGGTACTCCGCGCTCTTTGCAGCAGCGTCAGCGCGGCGAGGCTCGATAGGAAGCACAGGCATCCGGCCAAAACGACCAGCCTGAGATCGTGCATGTAGGCAATGCAGTTAAAAACGGTAAACATGAGATATCCGGACCAATTTGCCGTTTCGCTTTCATATGCGGCCGCTTAAGAAACCAATAATTCCGGCACCCCAAGAATTCTTGACGATTGCTAATCGCAACTGTCATTAATGCTCCGTCAACGACGGTTGATCTTGGGTTTTGATTGGCGCGCGGCGCGGATGCTTAAGTTGCATCAGCCTATGCTAAAGAACAGATGCGCGGCGTCGCTGCATCTGCACTCCTCTTGCGCGCCGCAACTCTTGCCATTCCGCCGCAACTAGACTATAGCGCACGCGTCCGCACAGACACCCTTGGAGGCAATGCGGATGAGGATGGGGAAACCCGCCTCCAGTTCAGCGACAGGTGATGCCTGCGCCGAGCTCTCCAAATAACCTCGGAAGGAAAAGTCATGAGCCACGAAAGCTACGAGCTCAAGGCCGAGGCGCGCGAACGGGTTGGTAAGGGGTCCGCCCGTGAACTTCGCCGCAATGGTCTCATCCCGGCTGTCATCTATGGTGACAAGCAGGCCCCAATTTCGATCTCCCTCAGCACCAATGAGGTAACGAAGCGCATCCACGCTGGCGGTTTCATGACCACCATCGCTACGATCGACGTCGACGGCAAGAAGTACA
>NZ_DDHH01000013.1:0-472 GCF_002338015.1 Rhizobium sp. UBA1881 | reverse complement strand
ACGTCGACGGCAAGAAGTACAAGGTTCTGCCGAAGGACTACCAGCTCGATCCGGTCCGCGACTTCACCATGCACGTGGACTTCCTGCGCGTATCCGGCAACACCGCCGTTACCGTTGCGATCCCGGTTCACTTCATCAACGAAGAAAAGTCCCAGGGCCTCAAGGTCGGCGGCGTCCTGAACATCGTTCGTCACGACGTCGAAGTTCATTGCCCGGCTGACGCGATCCCGGAATTCTTCAACGTTGACCTCAGCGGCAAGAAGATCGGCGACAGCATCCACATCTCCGAAGTCACTCTGCCGAAGGGCGTGACCACGGTTATCGACCGCGACTTCACCATCGCTACGATCGTTGCTCCGGCAGCTGGCGTATCGGAAGAAGAAGAAGAAGCTGGCGAAGCTGAAGCTTGATCCTTTGATCGCTTGAACGCTTTGTAAAGTATAAGACCCGCTTTCTCCGGAAAGCGGGTCTT
>NZ_DDHH01000012.1:6352-6584 GCF_002338015.1 Rhizobium sp. UBA1881 | reverse complement strand
GAGCGCCGAGGTCAGCCCCCGCCGCTCGCCGCGACGCGCGGCCAGCGCCAGGTTCTCCTCGATCGACAAGGCGCCGCAGCTCCCCGTCAACGGATCCTGGAACACGCGGGCGACGAGCCCGGCGCGCGCGGCGGTCGGCTTGCGGGTCACGTCGGTGTGGCCGATCATCACCTGTCCTTCGCTCGCCAGCACATCGCCGGCGAGGACGCCAAGCAGCGTCGACTTGCCGGCG
>NZ_DDHH01000012.1:0-6147 GCF_002338015.1 Rhizobium sp. UBA1881 | reverse complement strand
AGCAGCGTCGACTTGCCGGCGCCGTTGGAGCCGATGACGGTCACGAACGAGCCTTCCTCGATCGTCAGGTTGACGCCGTTGAGCGCCTGCTTCTGCAGCGGCGTACCCTTGCCGAAGACGACCTTGATATCCTTGAGCGAGATCATGACGAGGCACCTCCGCGACGCAGGCGGGGAAGAACGAGCGCCACCGTGACCAAGACGGCGGTGACGAAATTGAGGTCGGAGGCCTGCAGGCCGATCACGTCGCTGGAGAGCGCCAGCTGGATAGCGATGCGGTAGAGGATCGATCCGATGACGCAGCCGATCAGCGCGATCAAGAGGCCGCGCTTCCCAAGCAACGTCTCGCCGATGATGACGGCGGCCAGACCGACGACGATGGTGCCGACACCCGAGGTCACGTCGGCAAAACCATTGGTCTGCGCAAACAGCGCGCCGCCGAGCGCCACCAGCGCATTGGAGATCGCCATGCCGAGATAGATCTGACGGTTGGTATCGACGCCCTGGGCGCGGGCCATGCGGGCATTCGCGCCGGTTGCGCGCATGGCGAGGCCGGAATCGCTTTCGAGATAGCGCCAGACGACGATGACGGCGATGACGACGAGCACGCCGACGAAGAGCGGGCGCACGTAGAAATCACGCAGGCCATGGCCGAAGAACGGGCTGATCATCGTATCGGCATTGATCAGCGCCACGTTCGGCTTGCCCATGACGCGCAGGTTCACGGAAAACAGCGCGATCATCGTCAGGATGGATGCGAGCAGATTGAGGATCTTGAAGCGCACGTTGAGCATGGCGGTCACCATGCCGGCCGCAGCCCCCGCCGCCATGGCGATCAGCGCCGCCAGCCAGGCATTGACGCCGGCAATGATCAGCACCGCGGTCACGGCGGCGCCGAGCGGAAACGAGCCGTCGACGGTCAGATCCGGAAAATCGAGCACACGGAATGCGAGGTAAACGCCGAGCGCGACGAAGGCATAGACCAACCCCAGCTCCACGGCTCCCCAGAATGCGATCTGACTCAAGGCTTTTGCCCTTTCTTGTGCTGTTTCCGTGGCTAAAGACCCCTCCCAACCCTCCCCACAAGGGGGAGGGCTTAACCCAGCCGATCCGCCTACCTATGAGTGGGGCAGACGGGTGCCACGGGTCTTCTCCCCCCTTGTGGGGGAGATGGCCGGCAGGCCAGAGAGGGTCTTCATCTCTATGCGATCAGCCGCCCCCGTGCAAACGGGAGCGGCTGATCATTCAGGTCTCTATGATTGACTGTATCAGTCGATCGTCTTCGTCGCGCGCTTCAGCACGCTTTCAGGCAGCGTCACGCCCATCTTGGCGGCCGCGCCCTTGTTGATGACGAGATCGCTGCCGGCGGCGACCTTGACCGGGATATCGCCGGGGTTCTCACCCTTCAGGATGCGCACGACGATTTCGCCGGTCTGCTTGCCGACGTCGTAGTAGTTGAAGCCGAGAGCGGCGACCGAGCCGCGCGAAACAGAATCCGTGTCGGCGGTGAAGAGCGGCAGCTTGGCCTCTTCGGCAACGGCCACGGCACCCTCAAGCGCCGAGATGATCGTGTTGTCCGTGGGCACGTAGATCGCATCGGCGCGGCCGACGAGCGCGCGGGCGGCACCCTGCACTTCGGCGGACTTGGTGGCGGCGGATTCGACGACCTTGAGGCCGGCCTTTTCAGCCTCGACCTTCAGCACCGCGAGCAGCGATACCGAGTTCGCTTCGCCGGAATTGTAGAGGTAGCCGATGGTCTTGGCGTTCGGCAGGATTTCCTTGATCAGCGCCACGTGCTCGGCAACCGGCGACATGTCGGAGAGGCCGGTGACGTTGCCGCCGGGCTTGTCCATGTTCTTGACGAGCTGCGCGCCGAGCGGATCGGACACGGCGGTGAAGACGACGGGGATGTCGCGGGTGGAGGACACCACGGCCTGCGCCGAAGGGGTCGAGATCGGAACGATGACGTTGGGGCCGTCACCGGCGAACTGGCGGGCGATCTGGGCTGCGGTCGCGGGGTTTCCCTGCGCCGACTGGAACACGAACTTCAGGTTCTCGCCTTCCTTGTAGCCGGCTGCCGTCAGCACGTCGAGAACGCCCTTGCGGGCAGCGTCGAGGGCCGGGTGTTCGACGATCGCGGTGACCGCAACGGTCACGTCTTCGGCTTTCGCGGGCAGGGAAAGGGCAAGGGTCGCAGCCACGGCAGCGAGCAGTACAGAACGCATGTGTATCCTCCAATTATGATTTTGGGCCGCTTGTAGGAAAAGCGGCCCTTAAAATCAATCATTAGAAGATGCTGGGAGGATCAAACTTGCTGATCGGTCACCAGCACTCAGTCATCCGAGCCGTGGTTGGCGATCATCATCGCCTCGAAGGCCAGGCGCTCGGTCTTGCGCATGCGTTCCGATTCCGACTTCAGCTGGCCGCAGGCGGCAAGGATGTCGCGGCCGCGCGGCGTGCGGATCGGCGAGGCATAGCCGGCCGAGTTGATGAAATCGGCGAACTTCTCGATCTGCGCCCAGTCGGAGCACTGGTAGTTGGTGCCCGGCCAGGGGTTGAACGGAATGAGGTTGATCTTCGCCGGCACGCCCTTGAGCAACTGGATCAGCCCCTTGGCATCCTCAAGGCTGTCGTTGACGTCCTTCAGCATCACATATTCGAAGGTGATGCGACGGGCGTTCGAAAGCCCCGGATACTTGCGGCAGGCGTCGATCAGCTCCTTCAGCGGATACTTCTTGTTGATCGGCACAAGGATGTCGCGCAGGTCGTCACGCACTGCATGCAGCGAGATCGCCAGCATGACGCCGATCTCGTCGCCGGTGCGGAAGATCTCCGGCACGACGCCCGAGGTCGAGAGCGTGACGCGGCGCTTGGAGAGCGACAATCCGTCGCCGTCGGTGGCGATCAGGAGCGCCTGCTTGACGCTGTCGAAATTGTAGAGCGGCTCGCCCATGCCCATCATCACGATGTTACTGACCTTGCGGCCCTCGGCCGGCATGATCGTGCCCTGCGGCGCTTCGCGATCGGGGAAGTCACCCAGCCGGTCGCGCGCGAGCAGGAGCTGCGACAGGATTTCTTCCGCCGTCAGGTTGCGCACCAGGCGCTGCGTGCCGGTGTGACAGAAGGAACAGGTGAGCGTGCAGCCGACCTGGCTGGAGATGCAGAGCGTGCCGCGGCCTTCTTCGGGAATATAGACCGCTTCGATCTCGACCGGGCGACCGGCACCGCGCGCCGGAAAGCGCAGCAGCCACTTGCGGGTGCCGTCGTTCGAGACCTGCTCCTCGACGATCTCGGGTCTTGCGATGGTGAAGTGCGTCTTCAGCGTCTCGCGCATGTCCTTGGAGATATTGGCCATGTGATCGAAGTCGGAGACCCCGCGCACATAGATCCAGTTCCAGAGCTGCGCGACGCGCATCTTGATCTGCTTGTCCGGCACGCCCTTTTCGCGCAGTGCGGCGCCCATCTCCTCGCGGGTGAGGCCGATCAGCGACGGCTTCGGCAGGGCTTCACCGCGCATCGGCGCGGCAGCTGCAGGCTTGAGAACGGTCATCGCATCCATGACGGACATTTAATCTAATCCCGAATTCAACATGCGATCCTCCCGATAGTCCGAATGACTGGCGGGCGGAGCGGGCATGAAGGCAGAAAGTGAATGCGGAACTTGGCGGCCAAGCCGCGATCCATCCGCTGTTGTGCGCGCCTTTAGCATCATTTTTGCCATCCGTCACTATAGATGGAAACGACGAAGGCCAGCGCAAGGGGAGGAGTGTGGGGGAATCCATGTTTAGCGGCGTGCCGAGTGGCCCCCTCATCCGACCCTTCGGGCCACCTTCTCCCCGTTGGGGCGAAGGGAAGGTCGGCGCGAGCGGCCAGCCACGAGTCTCTTCTCCCCGGCGGGGAGAAGGTGCCGGCAGGCGGATGAGGGAGCCACGCGGCACCCCATCAACCGCAGTCACCGGCAATCAAAAAACCTTACTTGCAGCTTTCGATCTGCTTCAGCGAGGCAGAAATGCCGGCCAGCGAATAGCTGTAGGAGGTCGCCGTGCCCTTGCGCGAGGTGGCGTTGACGGTCATCGAGTGGCCGCCCTTCATGGCGGCGACCAGCGCCGGTTCCTGCGCGGCGTTCTCGACCCAGCCGGCCTTGTCCTTGGTGAACATCACGAAGGTCTTGTTGTCGATGACGACGTTGATCTTCGAGGCGTCCTTGACGGTGTAGCCCATCATCGCCTGCGGCTCGTAGGAGATGTTCTGGCCCGGGCGCTGCGAGACGATGAAGAAGTTCTCGCCGTGGTCGATGCCGGCGGGCTTCTTCTCGGTCGGCACCGAGAGGACGTAGCAGACGGTGCTGTTGCCCTGCTTGTAGGAATAGGCGCCCCAGGCCTGGAACTGCTGGATGCGGGTCGGCGCGGTGGAAGCGGCGGCGGCTGGCTGCTGCGCGGCGGCTGCGGGCTTCTTGGACTGTGCGGATGCGATGCCGGCGCCGGCGAGAACGAGGGAAAGGGCGAGTACGGTACTTTTTACAAACATGGATATTCCTGCCGGTTCTTGCGATTCGAGCCCGAGCGAGCGGGCGGCGCATAATCACGATCTGCTTTATTTTGACTTAATTCAGGTTACCAAAGCGTCAACGCAGGCCGCGAGAAGTCCGTGCCTGTGCCATTTCCACCCGGGTGTCAATGTTGAGCGCCGGATTAACGCTCGGGATGATGTAGTCCGGAAATGATCTGAAACCATCGCTCTTAAGGAATTTAAGACATAAAGATAACGGCAAGAGTTTGACGTTTCGAAAAACCGATGTACGTGAATAAGGAGTGGAAATCCGTCAAGGATTTCATCGAGCCAGGGGGCTTTCGAACGGAATGGACGCCGAGGACAAACAGCGCTTCGCTGCCCTAGCTGGGGCTGTGGCGGAACGCCGCGACCAGCAGGCGTTCGCCATCCTGTTCGACTACTTCGCCCCGCGCCTGAAATCCTGGCTTCTCAGGCAGAAAATGACCGCAAGCGAGGCCGAAGAGCTCGTCCAGGAGGTCATGATCGTGCTCTGGCACAAGGCCGATCTCTACGATTCCACGCGCTCGTCGCTCTCCACCTGGCTCTTCCGCATCGCCCGCAACCGCCGCATCGACCTGCAGCGCCGCGCCCGCGCCCGCATCCTCGACGAGGACGATCCGGCCCTCCAGCCAACCGCCGAAATCGGCGCCGACGAGCTGGTCGCCAATGGCGATCGCGATGCACAAGTTCGTGAAGCGGTGAGCCAATTGCCCGAGGAACAGCGCGAAATGCTCCGCGCCGCCTTCTTCCTCGGCCAATCCCACTCCGAAATCGCCGAATCGACCGGCCTGCCGCTCGGCACCGTCAAATCCCGCATCCGGCTGGCCTTCGGCAAGCTGAAGAAGGTGCTGGAAGCCGAAAACGCGTGAGCCGAACCGCCATCGCGCTCTTGCAACGAAGGGAAGAGTAGTATCAGATGCCTTCATCCACAGATGGAGGTAATCACATGCGCCGTCACATGTTCGAAGCCAATGGAGCCACTCCCGTAGCCATGAACATGTTGTGCGATGCGAACACTCAATCTTGGAATCCTGGCGCATGTAGACGCCGGAAAGACTAGCCTCACCGAACGCCTGTTGTTTCACGCCGGTGTCATCAAGACGCTCGGCGGCGTCGATACCGGCGACACCCAGACCGACACCTTGCAGCTGGAGCGCGACCGCGGCATCACCATCCGCTCGGCGGTGGCGTCGTTCAGCGCGCGCGGCACGCGGATCAACCTTCTGGATACCCCCGGCCATCCCGATTTCATTGCCGAAGTCGAGCGCGTGCTCGGCGTGCTTGACGGCGCGGTGCTCGTCGTCTCCGCCGTCGAGGGCGTTCAGGCGCAGACACGCGTCCTGATGCGGGCGCTTGTCCGGCTGAAGGTGCCGACCGTCATCTTCGTCAACAAGATCGACCGGCGCGGCGCCGACGGCGGGACGGCGCTTGCCAATCTCCGCGACCGCCTGACGACGGCCCTCGCGCCGATGGGATCCGTCAGCGCGTCGGGAACGCCACTCGCGCGCTTCGACCCCGGCGCCTGGCGCGACCGCGCCTTCCGCTCCGCCATGCTGCAGGCGCTGGCCGAGCGCGACGACGACCTGCTCGCCGCCTT
>NZ_DDHH01000095.1:0-32076 GCF_002338015.1 Rhizobium sp. UBA1881 | reverse complement strand
CGGGGCCGAACGCGTCCGATATCGGCGGCTTCTGGAAGGGCGAGGCGCGCGAGCCCATTCGCGTTTATGTCGGCCTCAACAATGCCGACACGATCGAGGCGCGCGCCAAGCTTGCTCTCGAGGAGTTGAAGCGGGACGGGGCGTTCGAGCGCTCGATGCTCGTCATCATCGCGCCGACGGGCACCGGCTGGGTCGATCCGGCGGCGATGGATACGCTCGAATACTTGAAGCAGGGCGATGTCGCGAGCGTGGCGCTGCAATATTCCTACCTCTCGAGCTGGCTGTCGCTGCTGGTTGAGTCGGAATATGGCGCGCAGTCGGCCAAGGCGCTGTTTCGCGAGGTCTACGGCTACTGGACGACGCTGCCCCACGACAAGCGGCCGAAACTCTATCTGCATGGATTGAGCCTCGGCGCGCTGAACTCGCAGCTATCGGCCGATATCTTCGATGTGATCGCCGATCCGTTCCAGGGCGCTCTGTGGAGCGGCCCGCCTTTCGAGAGCTGGATGTGGAATGCGGTGACGGCAGGGCGCAATCCGCAATCGCCGGCCTGGCTGCCGACCTTCCGCGACGGCTCGATGATCCGCTTCACCAATCAGGAAAACCATCTGGACCTTGCGGATGCTGCGCCATGGGGGCCAATGCGGATCGTCTATCTGCAATATGCAAGCGATGCGGTGACGTTTTTCGATCCGCATTCCTTCTATCGCGAGCCGGCGTGGATGCAGGCGCCGCGGGGGCCGGATGTGTCGCCGAGCCTCAGGTGGTTTCCCGTGCTGACGATGTTTCAGCTGTTGTTCGATCTGATGATCGCGACGACGTCGCCGATGGGCTATGGCCATGTCTATGCGCCCGAGCATTATATCGACGCCTGGATCGCCGTTGCCGGATTGACGGTCGATCCCGGCGAGGTGGCGGCGCTGAAGGCGCGCTTCGCGCAAGCGGACGCTCAGGGCGGTAATGACTGAGATGGGGTGGTGAGGGGCCGGTCTGCACCGCTTCGACTGTTCATAAGCGGGAATATGATCGTGATTAACCACGTTCATTATGGGTTCGTTTAGGCTCCCGTAGCAGTTTGCGCCGGAGTGGCTGGGAAACCACATCTTTGAGGTTCAAACTGATGACCTATAGCGGGTTGCTTCTTTCCGCCGTCGTTGCCGGCCTGATCACGATCCTTGCGATCGGCAGCCGTCCTGCATCCGAAACCGCGTCCAATTGGCCGCAGATGGAACTGACGAAGACCGATCGTATCGTCACCGGAAGTGTGCCGGCGCGGTAATTCTCTGCGATCCGGCGAAGCCGCCTAGGGCGGCTTTGCCAATTCATCAGGGCTTACTCTGCCCGATATGGCTCCGCTACAATAAATCACTCATTTGTTTTCATGGGTGGCGCAAGTAAACGATTAATTTACGGCAACCTAAGAGAGTGGGGTATTGAAGGCGTTACCCGATGAATAGCTCCACACCTCGTTACGATGTAATTTGCGATCCGCTCGACATGTGGATGGTCTGGGACCATCAGGCAGAAGAGCCCGCATGCTTTGGCGGCCAGATCCTCAACGGATTGACCGAAGGCCATGCCGTCGAAGTCGCCAAGATCATGAACGAGATCTATGGCAGCGGCCGCCCGGTTCGTCGCGCCGCGATCAACTTGTCCGACGACAAGGATCTGCGTTACGTCAGCTGACGCTGCGGCTCGTCCGCTCTGCAGTTCCCGTCATGCTGTTCGCATCACCCCTTTCCAGTCTCGCAAGCAAATCTGCGCACACGTCGCCGATCGGTGACCATCGCGCGCTGATCCCCGATTTTTCGACCGGATTAGGGCTTTTGTTTCAAACGTTTCCGCAATCGTGATCGGCCACGCTGGCCTTGTCCGGGCTGGGGGTAAGGTTTCGTTCACCGCTTTTTATTAAATTTGGACCGAAGTTTTTTGGTCACTGCCGATCTTCGGAAGCGATGAGAGTATGGCGTTTGTTTCCATCATGCGGCGTTATGTGCTGCCCGTGCTGCTGTCGACAGCGCTGACGACGTGCTCGACGGATGCGCTCATTCCGCCCGGCAGCGTGGATAGCGGCACGAAGGTCGGCTCCATCTCGCCGCCACGGCGCCAGGCGCCGGTCAGCATGCCCTCCAGCGCCGTCGATCAGGCCTATCCCGCTGGCAATCAGCCGGTCCAGGGCTCCGTCGATTATATGAATACGCCCAATCTTGCCGGTCGCGGGCAGGCGAGCGCGGCACCTCCGATGACCAACGATCAGGCGTCGGCCGGTGCACGCGGTGCTGCCGGCCAGTTCAGCGGCCAGCCGGCGACCTGGGGCGGGACGCAGACGCTTGCCGTGCCGCCCGAGGGCGTCAACATGGATGCCGAGCTTGGGGCGGAGCCGGTCACCGGCCTCGCCCAGGAAGAGCAACAGCAGATCGCCGAGGGACAGTCGGACCAGCCCGTCGTCGATGGCATCGGCACGGACAATCCCACGCAGATGAACCGGATGCGCGCGCCCCGGCCGGCGAGCCAGGCGGCGATGGGGCAACAGCAGCAGGTCTGGAGCGACGGCAGCACTGTCGTGGCGCCGGCGCGCGTGCCTGAGGAGAGCGAGCCGCAGGAAGTGGCGATGCTGCGGCCGAACAACCCGATGGACAGCGAGCCGCAGATGAGCCAGCCGGCACCGGCTGTACCCGGCGTGATGCCGAGTTCGGAGCTTTCCTGCCGGCGCGAGTTGAAGCGGATGGGCGTGGTCTTCACCGACAAGCCGCCGATCTCCAACGGGCCGGCGTGCCAGGTGCCTTATCCGATCTCGCTGCAGGGTCTGTCCGGCAATATCGGCGTTCGCCCGGCGGTGACTTTGAACTGCCAGGTGACGCTCGCCTTTGCCAAGTGGGTGAAGAACGAGCTCGCGCCATCGGCACGGTTTCGCTACTGGTCCGGCATCAAGACGATCCAGCCACTTGGCGGCTATAGCTGCCGACGCATGAACAATAGTCGCCAGCGCTACAATCCGATGTCCGAGCACGCACACGGCAACGCGATCGATGTCGGCAAGTTCGTATTGAAGAGCGGTCACGAGATCGACGTGCGCAAGAAGGGGCTGTTCTCCTTCCGCGAGGGCAAGCTGCTGAAGGCCGTGCGGACGGACAGCTGCAAGTATTTCAACACGGTGCTCGGCCCCGGCAGCAATCCGGAGCACTGGAACCACTTCCACTTCGATCTGCGCGAGCGCAAGAGCGGCAAGGTTTATTGCGACTGACGGCATGAGCGGCCTGGCATCGACGCGGCCGCGGGAATCGCTTTAAACGGGCTCCCTATCAATAAGAGGAGATCGTTGTGGCCGAGAAAAAGCGCCCGAATATTCTGTTTTTCATCGCGATCGTGGTGATCGCCGCCGTCGCTGTGTTCGGCGGTCGTTGGTATGCCTATGTGGCCTATGCGAGCGATCCGTTCGATGAAGTGGGGATCAGTCTCAACATGAAGATGCCCGATTTCATTCGCGCGAAGGGTTGCGAGATGCTGAAGGCTAGGTTCGAGGGCAAGACTTTGCCGCCGGCTGGCTGCAGCGTGAACGGCGCCTGGTAGCAAGGTCGTGGGGGCCTTGAAGTCCTGATGATCGGGGAACCGCGTTTTCAATTGCATCGTTTTCGAGCAAATGAATACTCTGTTCGCAGTCAATGGGATGTAAAACTGTCGCGGAGCGGCTATATAGCGGCGAAATCCTTCCTTTCGTCTTCAAGAGCCCTTCATGGCCCCCATTATTTCCATCCGCAATCTCACGAAAATCTACGGCAACGGCTTTCAGGCACTAAAGGGCATCGATCTCGATGTTGAGAAGGGCGAGATTCTCGCGCTTCTCGGCCCGAATGGTGCCGGCAAGACTACGATGATCTCGATCGTCTGCGGCATTGCCAATCCGAGCGGGGGAACCGTGCTTGTCGGCGGCCACGACGTGGTCAAGGACTTCCGGGCGACGCGGGCGATGATCGGACTGGTGCCGCAGGAACTGACCACCGATCAGTTCGAGACGGTGTGGAACACGGTCAGCTTCTCGCGCGGCCTGCACGGCAAGAAGGCCGATCCTGCGCATATCGAAAAGGTGCTGCGCGACCTGTCGCTGTGGGACAAGAAGGACAATACGCTGCGCCAGCTCTCCGGCGGCATGAAGCGGCGCGTCCTGATCGCCAAGGCACTGAGCCACGAGCCTGAAATCCTCTTCCTCGACGAGCCCACCGCCGGCGTCGACGTCGCGCTGCGCAAGGACATGTGGCACGTCGTCGAGAAACTGCGAGAGGCGGGCGTCACCATCATCCTGACGACGCACTATATCGAAGAGGCCGAAGAGATCGCCGACCGCGTCGGCGTGATCAATGGCGGCGAGCTGCTGCTCGTCGAGGACAAGACGGCGCTGATGGCCAAGCTCGGCCGCAAGCAGCTGATCCTGGAATTGACCGAGCCGCTCGAAGAGCTGCCCGCAAGCTTCGCCGGCAACGGGCTTGCACTCACCGCCGGCGGCAATCGCCTGACCTACGAGTTCGATGCCGAGAACGACCAGGAAAGCATCGCCGCGCTGCTGACCCGGCTTGCCGAGCACAACATCCATTTCAAAGACCTGTCGACGCAGCAGAGTTCGCTCGAAGACATCTTCGTGGCCCTCGTGGGAGGCGCAAAATGAACTTCGAAGCCGTCAAATCCATCTATTTCTTCGAAATGGCCCGCACCCGCCGCACCCTGTTGCAGAGCGTGGTTTCGCCCGTCATCTCGACGTCGCTCTACTTCATCGTCTTCGGTGCGGCCGTCGGGTCGCGCATTCAGGAAGTCGAGGGGATCTCCTATGGCGCATTCATCACGCCGGGCCTGATCATGCTGACCCTGCTCGGGCAGTGCATCGGCAACGGTTCCTTCGGCATCTACTTCCCGAAATTCACCGGCACCATCTACGAAGTGCTGTCGGCGCCGGTGGCGATGGCCGAGATCCTGCTCGGCTATGTCGGGGCGGCCGCGACCAAGGGGTTGATGATCGGGGTGATCATCCTGCTGACGGCGAACTTCTTCGTCGAGGTGAGGATCGAGCACCCGTTCATGATGGCGCTGTTCTTCGTGCTGACGGCCGTCACCTTCAGCCTGTTCGGCTTCATGATCGGGCTGTGGGCTAACAATTTCGAGCAGTTGAACCTGATCCCGATGCTGGTCGTGCCGCCGCTGACCTTCCTCGGCGGCAGCTTCTATTCGATCAACATGCTGCCGCCCTTCTGGCAGGCGGTCAGCCATTTCAATCCGGTGCTCTATCTGGTCAGCGGTTTCCGCTGGAGCTTCTACGGCATCGCCGACGTCAACCCGCTGATCAGCCTCGGTATGATCTCGCTGTTCCTGGCGATCTGCCTGGGCACGCTCGGCTGGATGTTCCGGACCGGCTACAAGCTGCGCAACTGATGCGGCGTCATCGCCGATCGATGGCCTCGCGCGACGGGGAATCCTCGTCGCGCTCCGGTCGGACACTCAGCGTCATGTAGGTGACGATTACCACGATCGCGCCGAGGAAGAGGAGGCTTGTATAAATCGTCCCAAATCCGAGGCCGCCATACTCGACCGGCTGTGACAGCAGGTCGCCCAGGGATGCGCCAAGCGGACGCGTGACGATATAGGCGAGCCAGAAGGCGAGAATGGCGTTCATGCCGCCGCGATAGTAGGCGAGTGCGATCACCGCGATCACGCCGGCGAACAGCAAGGCTGTGCTGAGATAACCGAGTTCCATCCGTTCGGCGATGAGGTCGCCGGCGGCTGTGCCGAGCGCGAAGGTGAACAGGATCGCCAGCCAGTAAAGGGCTTCACGTCGCGTCGTAAAGATGGTGTGGATGGAGAGCGTGCGTTCGAGCGCGTACCAGCCGAGGAAGGTCAGAAAGAGCGCGATCGAAAAGCCGATGGTGGTGACATCAAGCAGGACGCCGAAGTTGTCGACCAGATTGTCGGTGACCAAGGTTCCGACAATGCTGATCAGGACGACGGCGGCCCAGTAGGCCGAAGGGACGTATCGCTTCATCGAAAACTGGATGGCGATAGAGACCGCAAGGATCGCCGACATGATCACGGAGGTCACGGTCAGGCCGAGCCCCAGATTGACGGCGAGATAATCGGCGGCCGTCTCGCCCATGGTGACGGCCATCAGCTTGATCAGCCAGAAATCGACCGTCACGTTCGGGACGCGGTTGGCGGGCTCGTGGCCCGCTCGAATGGCGTTTGTCATCACGGTGCCTCGCTTCTCACTTGCCCATGATCTTCATGGCTTCGGCCAGAAACTTGTCGGAGCGCGCGTCGTCGTCGGCGTTGCAACGTTCGACGGCCTTTGTCTCCAGGTCGTTCACCTTCTTTGCGTCGGCATCCGCGAGCTTCGCAGCCGCCTTCGTGGCGCGCATGTCCTTCAGCATGTCCTCGCAAGGTGCCGGTGCAGCATGCGCGGGCATCGAGACGAGAACGAAGCCCAGGGCGACGAGGGCGTTCAGGATACCTGCTGCGGCGATGGTCTTCATGATGCGTTTCCTTCTAGTGAGTGGTCGTGTTGAGCGGGGCGCGGCTTTGCTCGCCGATCCGCAAAACGGACACTAGGGGCACGGACATACGCTGGCCTCGCCGGCACCATACGTTTTCGTAAGGTTTGCAAAGCGCGATGGCATTCCTGCCGGAAACGGGTAGCTTGGCGATGCCGAATTGTAGGCGGAAGCAACGGACTTCAGGCATGTGGGTATTGGTGGTCGAAGACGACCGGCGGGCGGCCGATTACGTGGCGAGAGGGTTTATCCAGGCTGGCCATTCTTGCGATGTCGTTCACGACGGGCGCGACGGGCTGTTTCAGGCTACGCGCGAGGCCTATGACGTCGTCATCGTCGACCGCATGCTGCCGGGGCTTGATGGCTTGTCTCTCGTCAAGGCTTTGCGGGCCGCGCGGATCAGCACACCGACGCTGTTTCTGACTGCTGTCGGCGGGGTCGATGATCGCGTGGATGGACTGGAGGCGGGTGGGGATGACTATCTGGTCAAGCCCTTTGCCTTCTCGGAGCTTCTGGCGCGCGCGAACGCGCTGGCGCGGCGGCCGCGTCTGCAGGAGCAGAAGACCGTGCTGCGTGTCGCGGATCTGGAGCTCGATCTCCTGCGTCGGCAGGTGACGCGGGCAGGGCAGATCATCGACCTGCAGCCGCGCGAGTTTACGCTGCTTGAAGTGCTGATGCGCGGCGAGGGGCGGGTCGTGACGCGGACCATGCTGCTGGAGCGCGTATGGGATTTCCATTTTGACCCGAAGACGAGCGTGGTCGAAACGCATATCAGCCGCCTGAGGGCAAAGATCGACCGGCCGTTTCCGGTGCAGTTGCTGCATACGGTGCGCAACACGGGCTACAGTCTGCATGCGCCGCGTTAATCTCTTGCGCAGCACGCCCTTTCGCCTGGCGATGACCTTCGGCGTGCTTTTTGTCGCCGCCTTTCTGGTCGCCGGCGCGATCACCTATCACATGCTGAACAGCGGTCTCGAACGTCAGCTCGATGATACCGTCAACGAGATCTACAGCGCGATCGCCTCCACCTACGCGCAGAACGATGTCGAGGACCTGATCGCGGCGGTGAACACCTATTCGAGCTTGCGCTCGCCGGATCAGGGCGTGTTTTTACTCAGCGATGCCAATGGCACGCGGCTGGCCGGCAATCTGGCGCTTCCCGTGATGAGCGAAGGGTTGTCGAGCGTCGGTGCGCAAGCCCTGGGGTTGCCTGACGGACATTCCTATCGCGTGCGCAGCGGTCTTGTCGGCGGCAACCGGCTGGTAGTGGGCCGCAGTTTCGCGGAGAAGGAGAGGCTTGGCGAAATCCTGCTGGTAAGCCTCGGCTGGGCCGCCGGCGTCATCGTGCTGATTGCCGTTGGTGGCGGCGCCTTTTTGGCGACCAGAGCCCAGCGGCGGCTCGACGCGGTGGCGCGCACGATGATCGATGTCTCGAATGGCGAGCTTGCAACGCGTATTCCCTTGCGTGGGAATGGCGATGATATCGATCTGGTGTCCGAGAAGATCAATCATGCGCTCGACCGGCTGTCGGGGCTGGTGGAGGGCATGCGGCAGGTGAGCGCCGATATCGCGCACGAGCTTAAGACGCCGCTCAACAGGTTGAAGATGACGCTTGAGGACGCGGCGGAGCGGACCGATCGCGGTGAGCCGGTCGGGCAGCAGATCGCGGACGCCTGCATGGAGAGCGATCAGATCAACGCCACTTTCGAAGCGCTGCTGAGGATTTCCCAGATCGAGGCCGGTGCCCGGCGGGCGCGTTTCCAATCGGTCGACCTGACCGATGTCATGTCATCGGTCACGGAGATATACCGCGATGTGGCTGTCGATGTCGGTCAGACATTGCGTTTTGTCGTGCTCGATAGCTCCGGCATGCAAGTGATGGGCGACCGGGAACTGCTGGTCCAGATGTTCGTTAACCTGATCGAAAACGCCATCAACCACAGTGGAACGGGAACGCTGATCGAATTGTCGCTGGCGCGCCGCGACAGTCTGCTTCTGGCCCGAGTGGCGGACAATGGCGTCGGGATTCCGACCGCGGAGCACAAGAAGGTGTTTCGCCGGCTCTACAGGCTCGACAAGAGCCGCACATCCGCGGGCAGCGGTTTGGGGTTGAGCCTCGTCAAGGCTGTCGCCGATTTGCATTCCGCCGAGGTGGCTCTGGAGGACAACCAGCCCGGAACGCGCGTCCTGGTTCGCTTTCCCGTCCTGCGCTAGGCAGTTGGCGACGCTAGTCGCGCATCCTGAGTTCGTCGGTCTGCATCTGCAGCGAACCCAAGGTCTCGAGGAAGCTCATGCCGAGCAGGCTTTGGTCCAGTCGTCCGTCCTCGGCGACGCTGCCGGCGACGTTGTTGCGCACGATGGGGCCGATCGCCACTTCAGACAGCGTAACGGGTGCTGCCTGGGCGCGGCCGTTGGCGGTCATCACGCTCATTGAGTAAGTCAGGTTATCCGGGATGATGCCGACGCGCTCGGCGTCTTCGCGCGAAAGCGCGATCATGCTGGCGCCGGTGTCGACAAGCATCGTGATGGTCTGGCCGTTGATCTCGACATCGGCCTCGAAATGACCATTCAGCAGCTTGTGCAGGATGACTTCCTTGCCGCCCTCGCTGGTGGTCACGACCACGGCGCGGCCGGGAATGAGGCCGGCCAGCAGGCGGTTGCCGACGCTGAGCGCGTCGTAGCGGTAGAGATAGGCGGTGGCGAGGCCGAGGATCAGCACCAGCCAGATCATCATGTGGCGCATCGTCTCGCCGACGCTGATGCGCCGGCCCCATATGCCGGCGGCCAGCATGAGCGCGATGGGGAGAAGATAGAGCATGCGGCCGAAATCGTCGGTCCTGACGCCTAGGATCTTGGGGCTATCGTGATTGAAGAGCAAGATGAGAAGGCCGATGCCGAGACCGCCAAGTCCAATCGTCAGCCTGTTCATGCGGTGAGCTCCGTGCTTGCCATCGTCTCGCGCGACGCCGAGGGCGTTATCGCTTTCATCCTGGCGGGCAGCAGGCGCATGAGCGCGTGCCTCTCTTCATTTGAAAACGCTGCCCAGCCGGCAATCTCCTCGATCGTTCGGCCGCAGCCCGCGCAAAAGCCGCTGGATGAATCAATGGAGCAGATGTTGATGCACGGGCTTATCATGACAAATGATATCGTTGTTTCACAAAGCCATGGCAAGAGCGCACAATGCCGCCATCTCGGAAATTTGAGCGGTCGCGCCCAGCGTGTCGCCGGTGTGGCCGGACAGGGTCACGCGAGCCACTCTGGTAAAGATCATTGCGCTCAGGCCGCAGGCGAGCAGGGCGCAGATGAGCGGCAGAAGGCCGAGGCTCGGCCAGATCAATAACGCCGCCAGCGCGCAGGCCGAGACGACCGCCATCTGCATGACGCCTTCGCTGGGCTGGCCGACGGCTGCGGCCACGCCATCGGTCTTGGCCGGCGGCAGGCGGTGCCAGTGCCAGACCAGAGCGCCGCGGCTGATGCAGCCGATGGCGGGCAGGGCGAGTGCGGCGGCAAACGGCACGACGCCGCGCGCGATCGCGGCGATGGCGGCGGCGCGAATGGCGAAAGAGAGGATCAGCGCGATGGCGCCATAGGTGCCGATGCGGCTGTCCTTCATGATCGACAGCCGCTGGGCGCGGTCGCGACCGCCACCGATGCCGTCGGCGCAATCGGCAAGGCCATCCTCGTGCAACGCGCCCGAGATGATCGCCTGAACCGCCAGCGCCACCAGCGCCGACATCAGCCGGTCGGCGTGCAGGCCGAGCATGACGAGCAGAACGACTGCGGGCAGCAGGCCGATGATGATGCCGGCAACGGGAAAGGCGCGCGCGACGCGGCCGAGTTTTCCGTCATATCCCGCAAAGGCCGCGCTAGGCATGGGAATGCGGCTCAGGAATGCGACGGCGCGCGCGATATCCGCCACATAGGTTGCGATGTTCATGGCGCGTCCGCTCCCGGGGATGATGTCTGGCGCTTTTTAGAGTTGTTCCGCTTCGCGGCTGGATTTAAGAGTGGCCGCGAAAGAAGCTGATTTGCAGCCATAAGACAAGTTTACAGACGAGACAAGGAAGCCGCATCCATGAGCGTTTCAGGCCTGCCGTTCGACGATTTCCGGACACTTCTGCGCGATCTGCCGGGGCCGGATCCACGGGCGCTTGTCGCTGCCCGCGAGCGCGATGCCCAGTTGACCAAGCCGCCGGGCTCGCTCGGCCGCCTGGAAGAAATCGCTTTCTGGCTCGCTGCCTGGACGGGCCGCACGCCCGCCGTCAACCGGCCGCTGGTGGCGATCTTCGCCGGCAACCATGGTGTCGTGAAGCAGGGCATCACGCCGTTTCCTCCGACGGTGACGCAGCAGATGGTCGAAAACTTCGCTGCCGGTGGTGCTGCGATCAACCAGATTTGCGTGGCCTACGATCTCGGACTGAAGGTGTTCGACCTGGCGCTCGATTACCCGACCGGCGACATCACCGAGGAGCCGGCGCTCTCCGAGCGCGATTGCGCCGCCACCATGGCCTTCGGCATGGAAGCGATTGCCGGCGGCACCGATCTGCTCTGCATCGGTGAGATGGGCATCGGCAACACGACGATCGCCGCATCGATCAACTACGCGCTCTACGGTGGCAATGCTCGTGACTGGGTCGGCCCGGGCACCGGCTCGGAAGGCGACATGTTCGAGCGCAAGGTGGCAGCCGTCGAAAAGGCGGTGGCGCTGCACAGCGATCATCTCGACGATCCGCTGGAGATCATGCGCCGCCTCGGCGGCCGCGAGATCGCAGCCATGGCGGGCGCGATTCTTGCCGCGCGCGTCGAGCGCATCCCGGTGCTGATCGATGGCTACGTGGCAACGGCCGCCGCCGCCATCCTGCAGGCGGCCAACCCATCGGCGCTCGATCACTGCCTGATCGGTCACGTCTCCGGCGAGCCGGGCCATCTGAAGGCGATCGAGATGCTCGGCAAGACGCCGCTTCTGGCGCTCGGCATGCGGCTCGGCGAGGGCACGGGGGCAGCGCTTGCCGCCGGTATCGTCAAGGCGGCTGCGGCATGCCACTCCGGCATGGCGACCTTCGCGCAGGCAGGTGTGACAAACCAGCACGAACACTGAACTCATCGCCCGGGTTCAGGGGCGACGTTCAGGTTCGTGACAGGTTTATGACAGATGGCTTGCGACGCGAGCGTGTACACGCTATTCGCATTTTTCTGATATGAAGCGGCAGGCATTGCCGCCATCGACCTGACGACGAGGACGCCTGATGAAACCTGCCGTGACCAAACTCACCGGCATCAGCCACTTCTTTGCTGCCGCCAGTTACTCGCTCGGCGGCTTCAAGCGACTGATCAAGGAGGCCGCGTTCCGGCAGGAGCTACTCTTCGCCGCCGTCGCGCTGATCCTGCTTCTGGCAGTGGGCGCGACGCTTTTCGAACTGATGGTCGCGGTCGTCCTGTTCCTGATCGTCTTCGCCATCGAGGCGCTCAACACCGCGATCGAGGAAGTCATCGACCGCATTTCGCCGGAGATATCGAGCGTCGGCAAGCACGCCAAGGATCTCGGTTCGTTCGCCGTTCTCTGCATGCTGACCGCGTGCGGCATCTTCATGCTGTTTACGATCGGCAAGCATTTGATGTTCGGCTGAGGGCCGGTTACCCGTCTGTGATGTAATCGGTTGTGTTTACGCCGTAAGTGCATCTTTTGAGTGTTCTCAATGTCCGCCATGGTGCCCTCCAGAGCAAAAGAGGGAGGCGGTCGTGGCCGTAGGCAGCGTTCTAGAAACTGAGCGTTCCGAGCGTGAGGAGGCTGAGCGGAACAGGCATGCGGTTCTGCTCGCGATTGTCGGCGCTGTCGTAACGACGGCTACGCTTGGCTTCATGGCTCTGGCGCAACTTGGCGATTGGGTTGCCGCGATCGGCATAGGCGGGCTGATCGTGTTTGTCGGGATTTCTATCGGCGGATTGCTTGGCTTTCTCTTTTCCGTTCCGCGGATACTTGCGAAGGACAATCCACCACCGGCGCCTGCCGCCAAAGAGACAGCATCTCGGACGAAAGCTGCTGCGGTCAATACGGCCCTGAAGAGAGAACGACTGCTGGGTTCGAATACCAACCTAGAGCGAATATCAGAGTGGTTGACGACGATGTTGGTCGGCGTGGGGCTGACGCAGATAGGCTCGCTGGATCGCGCGTTTAACCAGTTCAGCGAATTCTTGAGCAATAAAGCGCAGGTCTTCATCATTGACGGACAAGCCAGCGCAGGCGCACTTCCCGCAGTGGGGCCGTTTCTTCTGGTCTGCGGTCTCGTTAGTGGTTTCATCTTCTTCTACATCTACACCCGCATCTACCTGTCGCCTCTCTTTCAATATGTGGAGATCAGGCTCTCGGAGGAGATCGGCGACCTGCCGCTGAAGACGGATGTCCCGGATTTCAAGGACGCGGCGGCGATGATCGGGGAGGCGTCAATGAGTGTGCCGATGGCCTACACGTCGGTTGCTGATGAACTCTCGATCAACGACAGTCTCGAGATCATCAAGAATGTGCTCTATCAACCACAGGGCTATCGGAACGCAATCACGCTCGGCAATAAGCTCGTGAAGACACCGGCGGTCAAGATCGCTTACTACTGGTACCTGATGGCGGCCGCATACGGCCAGAAATTCCATGCGCTGCGAGGGGCGGGAGCCCCGGAGGGCGAGCAACGGCTTGCGCGTCTGGCGGTGCTTGATGCGGCTCGTAAGGCTGTGCGTCTGAATTCGAACTTCAAGACGGCACTCGCCGAACTCGCGGATGCCGCCAGCTACGACAACGATCTGCAGGACTTTGCCGACGACAAGGACTTCAAGGCGATCGTTCGATAGCGCTATCCCTCAAGCAAAACTGCGACGCTTGCGGGACACAGCCTGGGCGTCTTCGACAGCCGGAACCGACTGCAGCACGCGTCGTGCCGGCAGGATGGCGATGACTTCGGTGCCTTCGCGGAGCTTGGATTTCAGAATGAACTGGCCGTCGTGCTTGGCGAGGATCGCCTGAACGATCGGCAGGCCGAGGCCGGTGCCTTGTTCGGCGCTCTTGATTGCGATCGAGCCCTGGCCGAAGGCGGAAAGGACGACCGGGATTTCGTCTTCGGGAATGCCCGGCCCGTTGTCCTTGATCGAGATGTACTGGCCGCCGCCGGCCGTCCAGCCGACCTTGACCATGATCTCGCCGCCCTGCGGCGTGAACTTCACGGCGTTGGACAGGAGATTGAGGATCACCTGACGCATCGATTTCTCGTCGGCCCAGACGGCCGGTAGTTCGAGCTCGAATTGCTGCGAAATGGTAATGTTCTTGCCGCGGGCGCGCAGCTGCACCATGCCGATGCAGTCTTCCGAGATATCCAGCAGCGAGATTGCCTCTTCGCTGAGCTCGTACTTGCCGGCCTCGATGCGGGAAAGGTCGAGGATTTCGTTGATCAGGTTCAACAGGTGCTGGCCCGAGCGGTGGATGTCGCTGGTATATTCCTTGTAGGTCGGGTTGTTCAGCGGTCCCATAACTTCCGCCGACATCACCTCGGAGAAGCCGAGGATGGCGTTCAGCGGCGTTCGCAGCTCATGCGACATGGAGGCGAGGAAGCGGGACTTGGCGAGGTTTGCCTCTTCTGCCCGGCGACGGGCTTCGTCGGACATGGACTTGGCGACTTCAAGCTCGGCGATCAGGTCGTCTTTTTCCACCTGGTAGGAGAGGATGCGCAGGTTCTGCTGGAAGAGGCGGTCGCTGATATAGTGGAAGAAGATGACGGTCGTGGTCAGCGTCGCGGTCAGGCTGATTTCGAGGATTTCGCGGGAAATTCCGGATTTGGCAACGAGGGCGAAGACGACCGGCGAGAAGGTCACCAACACGCACAGCGTCAGCATGTAGTTCCACATCGCCGTCAGCGAGAGCGCGATCAGAAGCGTCGCGCCCTTGTAGAGCACGAGGTTGGCCGGCTCGCAGGCGGCGCAGTCCTGGATGGCGAAATAGGCCCAGCAGCAGCCGATCAGGAACTGGCCGAGCAGCAGCAGGCGGCGCCATTTGCGGGTGCGGATCGCCGTCATCTCGCGCTTGCGGGCGCGGCGCGCGAGAAACACGTTGGCGGCGTGGGCCGTCAGCGTCAGTATGGCCCAGAGCACGATCTGGGTGTCGCCGGTGAAATAGATGCCGAGGATCGCGATGATGATCACGAACAGCGGGATGATCGAGGCGCCCTGCAGCACGGCATTGATATAGAGGTTCAGCACATCGCGATCGAAGGCGCCGCTCGGTGCATGGCTCGATTGCAGGCGCTCACGCGTCACCCGCACAGCCTTTGCGACGGGCTTGTTGCGGTGACTCCGTGATTTGTCGACGATATTCTTATCTGTCGATGTGCTTACGCCGTTACTCATTATACACGTGACGCTTGATCTGCGGATGCTTGCACACTAGGGCTCAAATATTAAGAAGTTGTTTGCCAATTTTCCCAAGGGTTTGTTTTTGAAGGAGGCGAAACCGTGACGCGGGGTTTCAGAACCGTTCGTGACGGTGTGACGGCGTTCGCGCTGCTCGCGTTTATCTGGCTGATCGCCGCCAAGCTGAACGATTTCCCCGAGATTTCCCACTCCGGCCGCTTCCACGCCGCCGATGGAGACAGCCTCACGATCGGCGAGGAGAGGATGCGGCTGAAGGGGATCGATGCGCCCGAGCTTGCCCAGACCTGCGAGCGTGGTGGAGCGCGGTGGCCTTGCGGGCAGGAGGCCAAGCATCTGCTGCAAACCCTTGTTGCCGGCGATGATGCGCGCTGCGTGGGAACCGAGAGGGATCGGTTTCAGCGTTTGCTGGTGGTGTGCCATGCTGGTGGGGTGGATATCAATGCTGTGATGGTGAGGAGGGGCATGGCGGTTTCCTACGGCGCTTATGGTGACGAGGAGGCCGAGGCGCGGGCGGAGAAGATTGGTCTTTGGGCCGGCGCTTTCGAGAGGCCGCGTGACTTCCGCGATCACAGACAGGATACCGGGCGCTCGGGCGGCGTCAGAGGGTTTTTCGGATGGTAGGCGCGCCGGATGGGTTGGAGGATATGCGTGAGGCGATCGCCGGCTGCCGAATCTGTCGTGACGCGCCGCTGCGCGGGCTCGATCATCGGCTGCCGCATGAGCCACGGCCGGTGGCGGTGATTTCAACCAAGGCGAGGATACTGATCGCGGGGCAGGCGCCGGGGCTGAAGGTGCATGAGAGCGGCATTCCCTTCAACGATGCATCGGGCGACCGGTTGCGCGAATGGCTGCGGGTCGATCGCAACACCTTCTATGATCGCGACCGCTTCGCCATCGTGCCGATGGGCTTCTGTTTTCCGGGTTATGACGCCAAGGGCAGCGATCTGCCGCCCCGGCGGGAATGCGCGCCGCGCTGGCGCTCGCCCGTGATCGCGGCCATGCCGCAGATCGAACTGGTGCTGGTGATCGGGCAATATGCGCAGGCTTGGCATCTAGGGAGCGAGCGGCGCGGTAGCGTGACCGAGACGGTGCAGGCATGGCGGGAGATCCTGTTTGCCAACCGATCGCCGGCGATCCTGCCGCTGCCGCATCCGAGCTGGCGCAACACAGGCTGGATCAGACGCAATCCATGGTTTGAAGAGGAATTGCTGCCGGCCTTGAGGGCACGCATCACAATGCTTGTGAACTGAAACAAATTTCTTTCAAACGACCGGAATCGCGCTATACATAGAAAATAATTCGTAGGGGTGGGGATAAATGGACCGTCTTGATCGCAAAATTCTGCGTCTTTTGCAGGAAGATTCTACGTTGGCGGTTGCCGATCTCGCAAAGAAGGTCGGCCTTTCCACGACCCCTTGCTGGCGCCGTATCCAGAAAATGGAAGAAGACGGCGTCATCAAGCGCCGTGTGGCCATTCTCGATCCTGAGAAGGTCAACACCAAGGTCACGGTTTTCGTCTCCATCCGCACCGCGACGCATTCGATCGAATGGCTGCGGCGGTTTTCGGAAGTGGTGGCGGACTTCCCTGAAGTCGTCGAATTCTATCGCATGAGCGGTGACGTGGATTACCTGCTGCGCGTCGTCGTGCCGGATATCGCGGCCTATGACGCCTTCTACAAGCGGATGATTGCAAAGATCGAAATCCGCGACGTCTCCTCGGCTTTTGCGATGGAGCAGATCAAGTACTCGACGCAGCTGCCGCTCGACTACATGATCCTCGACACATCGAAGTCCAACGAAGACTGAGTTCAGCCCTTGAGGACTGAGCCCTTCATTTGAACGCGGGCGAGAATTTTCTCGCTCGTCAGTTCCCTTGCTGCATCCTTGCCGATCCATCGGGCGGTCTTGTCCGCGCCGGCGGCCAGCCGCTCCGCAAGTGTAAACGCGAAGGCGTGGCAATGCTGATTGCGCTTGCCGATGTTGCGGAGCGCCCAGTTGACGGCCTTGCGAACGAAGTTGCGCGGATCGGTGGCGTGGCGCTCGATGAGCGGCAGGAAGCCGATGAGCGTTTCGTCCGGCTCCGTCTTCATGTGAACGGCGGCGCTGGCGATCATTGCAAAGGCGGTGCGGCGGACGAATTCGCGATCATCCGCGGCCATATCCGGGATTAGCGAGAGCAGTCTTGCCTTGATAAAGAGGTCGGCTGCGGTATCGACAATCTCCCAGGAGTGGAAGTCATCGGCCCATTTTCGGGCTTGTGTCTCCGTCAGCTGCTTCGGGTCGGCCGTGTAAAGCGCGAGTAGGCGCGCTTCCCTGATATCGCTTTTCCAAAGTTCCAACGCCCGCGCGTGGTCTTTCTTCACCGTGCGGGCGATCGCCTGCACGACCGGGTTGGAGATGCCGAGCGCCGTATCGGTCACGATGCCGAAACGGCGCATTCCTGATATCGCTTCCTCCGAGCGCAACGTGCGCAGATGCGCGATCAGATCCGCTGCGCTGGAGGAGGGACCGATCATTTTTCGAGGCGGGCGAGCAGCGAGGACGTGTCCCAACGATTGCCGCCCGTGGCCTGGACGTCGCCGTAGAACTGGTCGACGAGAGCGGTGAGGGGCAGCTTGGCGCCGTTGTGGCGGGCTTCGTCGAGCACGATGCCGAGATCCTTGCGCATCCAGTCGATGGCGAAGCCGAAGTCGTACTTGCCTTCGTTCATCGTCTTGTGGCGGTTCTCCATCTGCCAGGAGCCGGCAGCACCCTTGGAGATGACGTCGACGACCTTCTCGATATCGAGGCCAGCGCGCTTGCCGAAATGGATACCCTCGGCGAGACCCTGGACGATGCCGGCGATGCAGATCTGGTTGATCATCTTGGTGAGCTGTCCGGCACCCGGCGCGCCCATCAGCCCGACCATGCGGGCGAATGCGTCGATCACAGGCTTGGCCTTCTCATAGACGGCGTCCTCGGCACCGCACATGACCGTCAGCACGCCATTCTCTGCGCCGGCCTGTCCGCCCGATACGGGGGCGTCGATAAAGCCCACGCCCTTCTCCTTGGCGGCGGCGTAGAGTTCGCGGGCGACATCGGCGCTGGCGGTGGTGTTGTCGATCAGGATCGCGCCCGCTTTCATCGTCTGCAGAACGCCGTCCTTGCCTGAAGTCACCGAGCGGAGATCGTCGTCATTGCCGACGCAGGTGAAGACGAAATCGGCATCGCGGGCGGCCTCGGCCGGCGTCGGGGCCGATTTGCCGCCGAATTTCTCGGCCCATGCGGCCGACTTGGCGGCGGTGCGGTTATAGACAGTGACATCATGGCCGCCTTTCACCTTCAGGTGACCTGCCATGGGAAAACCCATGACGCCGAGACCGATGAATGCGACTTTTGCCATGTACCTATCCTTTCATGAATGCGTGCTTGAGGAGTAGCCCAAATAGGCCGGGGCGAAAAGCCGCCGAAATGATGCGAGGCGTTCGGCTTGGAACAAAATTCCGCTCAAGGCCCGAAATCGGGTCAGGATAATTTCGAGTGGGCCTAAAATCACAAACATAATTGTCGATCTAATTTATAGATTTCAGCAGAATTTCCCCATCGCAAACACAGCGGCTTCGGAGATCGGACCCGAAACACGCTGATAGAAAGGGGACAGCTATGATTTCTCGTCGACAGACACTGGGTCTTCTTGGGGCCGCTGCAGCAACCGCGGTACTGCCCGCCATCCGGCCGGCGCGCGCCGCTGCCACCGAGTTTCGCATCGGCTGGCAGAAGAACGGCGTGCTGGCGCTCGCCAAGCGCAGAGGGGCGCTGGAGAAGCGGCTTGCCGACAAGGGCATTACGGTGAGCTGGTCCGAATTCACCTCGGGGCCGCCGCTGCTGGAAGCGCTGGGGGCCGGTGCGCTCGATTTCGGAGCGACGGGCGATGTGCCGCCGCTATTCGCGCAGGCGGCCGGCGGCCAGCTCTATTATGTCGGCACCTATCGCGGCAGCGCCGCCGGCTCGGCGATCGTTGTTCGCAAGGATTCCGATATCAAGACGGTCGAAGACCTCAAGGGCAAGAAGGTCGCCTTCAAGCGCGGATCGAGCGCCCATAACGTGACTGTCAAGATCCTGCGCAAGGCCGGCCTCAAGATCGATGATGTCGAGCCGATCGATTTGTCGCCGCCGGACGCTGCGGCCGCCTTCAAGAACGGCAGCATCGACGCATGGTCGATCTGGGATCCCTATCTCGCCATTGTCGAGGCCGATCCGCAGACGCGTATCCTGTCCACCGCCGAGGGGATCGTGCCGTCCTACAGCTACTTCCTCGCCAATGCCGGCTTCACAGATGCGAACGGCCAGGTCGTCAGCGATGTGATCGATGAACTCGCCAAGGTCGGCCGGTCCGCGCAGGGCAAGCTTGACGACACGATCAAGGAGCTCTCGGAGATAACAGGCGTTCCCGTCGATATCACCCGCGTGACGCTGACACGGGCGGGCGCCGATCTCGGCGGCGTGTCGACGATAAGCGACGATGCGGCGGCATACCAGCAGGCGTTGGCCGACGAGTTTTACAATCTCGGCATCGTGCCGAAGCAGCTCACCGTCAGCAATGCCATCTGGCATCCCGCCAGCTAAGCCGTCTTCCATACAAGGATCATTTCCATGAGCAATAAGCACGATCCCATCAATTTTCTCTGGTTCATCCCGACATCGGGCGACGGCGCCTATCTCGGCTCCAACGATCTGAACCGCGCGCCGGAATTCGACTACCTCACGCAGATCGCTCAAGCCGCCGATCGTCTCGGCTATTCCGGCGTGCTTCTGCCCACCGGGGTGTCCTGCGAGGAATCCTTCGTGACGGCGGCGGCACTTGCGACCAAGACGGAGAAACTGCAGTTCCTCGTCGCCATTCGCCCCGGCACGGCATCGCCCGCCTATTACGCGCGGCTGGCGACGACGCTCGACCGGATTTCGAACGGTCGTCTGCTGCTCAATATCGTCGTGGGCGGCAGCCCGGGCGAACTTGCCGGCGACGGCATCACGCTGGCGCATGACGAGCGCTACGCCCATGCCGACGAGTTCTTCACGGTGTTCGAGGAATTGCTCGAGAAGGGTGTCGCCAGCTACGACGGCAAGTACATCAAGGCGACCAATGCGCGCCTCGGCTTCCCCTCCGTGCAGAACCCGCGTCCGCCGCTCTATTTCGGCGGCTCCTCGGATGCCGGTATCGATTTCTCGGTCGGCCGGGTCGACAAGTACCTGACATGGGGCGAGCCGCCGGCGCAGGTGGCCGAGAAGGTTCAGAAGGTGCGCGCCGCCGCCGCAGAGAAGGGCCGCGATGTCAGCTTCGGCATCCGCCTGCATTTCATCGTTCGCGAGACCGACGAGGAGGCCTGGGCCGCAGCCGACCGGCTGATCTCCAAGCTCGACGACGAGACGATCCAGGAGGCGCAGCAGCGCTTCGTCAACGAGTCCGACTCCGTCGGCCAGAAGCGCATGGCCGCGCTGCATGGTGGCCGCCGCGACAAGCTCGAAGTGTCGCCCAACCTCTGGGCGGGCGTGGGGCTGGTGCGCGCCGGCGCCGGCACGGCTCTGGTCGGTTCGCCGAAGACGGTGGCCGCGCGGCTGCGCGAATACCAGGATGTCGGCATCGATACGGTGATCGGCTCCGGCTACCCGCATCTGGAAGAAGCCTATCGCGTCGCCGAACTGCTGTTCCCGGAACTCGGCATCACCCGCGAGGAGCAGCGCCACGGCTTCGACAGCGACTTCGGCAAGCGCCAGGTTTTCGCTGGTGGCAGCCATGGCGGCAATCTCAAGGTGGTCTCCGGATCCTGATCGAACGGATGCGCTGCCGGCCACACGCTGGCAGCGCTTCAACGGACGCATGTCTGCCAACGGGCTTGAGACCGTGGCGACACAGAGGCGAGGAAGAACTCGATGTCGACATTCGATACGCCGATCGGCCGCGCGCTGACGGAGCGGACAGCGGGCAGGACGGCTCCGAAGCTTGGTTTCCGGCTGCCGGCGCCCGGGCGCGATCGGTTGCTGCCCTATCTGGTCCCGCTTGCCATCATCGCGGCATGGCAGCTTGGCTGTTCGCTGGGTTGGATCTCATCGCGCATCATGCCGTCGCCGGCCGATGTCGCCGTGGCCTTCTGGTCGACGACGCTCTCAGGGCAGCTGCCGCACGATATTCTCGTCAGCGCGGGCCGGGCCTTTGCCGGGCTCGTCGTTGGCGGGGCGATCGGTTTTCTGCTGGGGATCGCCAATGGCGTCTCCAAGCTCTCCGAACAGCTGACCGATACGACGCTGCAGATGCTGCGCACCATTCCGCATCTGGCGATGATCCCGCTCGTCATCCTGTGGTTCGGGATCGGGGAGGAATCGAAGCTCTTCCTGACCTCGCTCGGCGTGCTGTTTCCGGTCTATCTCAACACCTATCACGGCGTGCGCAATGTCGATCGCGATCTGATCGAGATGGGCCGGGTCTATGGGATGAGCAACTGGACGCTGTTTCGCAAGGTGGTCTTTCCAGGCGCGCTTCCGTCGATCTTCGTTGGGCTGCGCTATGCGCTCGGCATCATGTGGCTGACGCTGATCGTCTCGGAATCGATCGCGGCATCATCAGGGATCGGCCACATGGCAAACAATGCCCGCGAGTTCATGATGACCGATGTCGTCGTACTGGCGCTCGTCATCTACGCGCTTCTCGGCAAGCTCGCTGATGTCGTGGCCCGTTCGCTGGAGCGCCGGGCGCTCAGGTGGAACCCGGTCTATCAGAAGTAGGAGAGAGGCCATGACCCTTATCGCACATGAGCGCTTCCAGGGCGCTGCCGATGCGCCGGAATATACGATCGACGGGCAGCACCCTGCACGCACTGGTGCCGCCGCGATCACCCTGAAAGGGCTTGAGAAGAGCTTTGGCGCCAACAGGGTGCTCAGGGGGATCAACCTGCACATTCCGGCCGGGCAGTTCGTCGCCATGATCGGCAAGAGCGGCTGCGGCAAGAGCACGCTTCTGCGCACTCTCATGGGCCTGGACGCGCCGACGTCGGGCGAGCTGACCTTCGATACGCCTGATGGCGGCGAGGCCAATGCGCGTATCGTCTTCCAGGAGCCGAGGCTGCTGCCATGGCTTGATGTTGCCGACAACGTCGCGGTCGGGCTTGGCGACAAGGTCGACCGGCGCCTGGCGGCGCGGGAGGTCGAGGCCGTGCTCTCGGAAGTGCAGCTTGCGGAAAAGGCCGGCGAGTGGCCGGCGCGGCTCTCGGGCGGGCAGCGGCAGCGCGTGGCACTTGCCCGCGCGCTGGTGAGCCGTCCCGGTGTCTTGGCGCTGGACGAGCCGCTCGGCGCGCTCGATGCGCTGACGCGGATCAGCATGCAGGAGTTGCTTGCGCGCGTGTGGCGCGAGCTTGGCTTCACCGCCGTGCTTGTTACGCATGATGTCAGCGAGGCCGTGCATCTGGCGGACCGGGTGATCGTGCTCGATGAGGGCAGGGTGTCGCTCGACCTCGCCATCCCTCATCCGCATCCGCGCCGTCACGGCAATGCCGAGCTGGCGGAGCTCGAGGGGCGGTTGTTATCGGCCATTCTCGGTACGGATGGCGGTCACTGATTGGTGACGGGTGCGCTTCAGGCCTCGGCGTCGCTCGGCTTGAAGCGGGCGGGCAGGTTTTCCTTGTATGGATAATATTTGAAATAGGGCATGGCTTCCTCAAGCACCCTGGCCACCGACGGGTGCTGCATCAGGCGCGCGTGATAGGCTGCAAGCTTGGGCAAGTCGCTGCCGTATGGCACCAGCGTCTCTGCGTAGAACAGTCCGGGTGCAGCGGCGCAATCGGCCATGGTGAAGCTCGCACCAGTGATCCAGCCTTCGGCCGCAAGTTTGTGCTCGATCACGGCATAAGCGCGCCTGAGCGCTTGACGCGCCTCTTCCGTCCGGGCCTCGCTTCCGTCCGCCCGCATGCGCTCGCTGACGATCTGCTGCATCGGTTCCTGAACGTAATGATCGAAGAATCGATCCCAAAGCCGCACATCCAGCGCCGCGTCGAAATCCTCTGGGATCAGCTGCGCGCTGCCGGGATGATAGCGGTCGAGATATTCGATGATGATGGAGGTCTCGAAAACCGTTCGGTTTCGACCCTTGTCCTCAAGCGCCGGCATCTTGCCGAGCGGCGAGAGCGCGAGAAAGGCCGTGCGCGAGGCTTCGTCGCCGAGATTGACGAGCACGTGCTCGAACGGCGTGCCGCTTTCGTAGAGCGCGATCAGCACCTTGTGGCAGAAGGAGGCAAGCGGATGCTGATGCAGGACGAGTGTCATGAGAACGGATCCTTCGCGCCATTCCGGGATGTCGAATGGCGCGATATCAGCATGTCGTCATGTAAGCGGCAAGCGATTATCCGTCTGCGGGCGCTTTAGCGCAGCTTGGCGATCACCAGGTGCCCCGGCGTCGGCTGGCCTTCTTCCATGCGGACGTTGATGTTGGTGATCTCGATCAGCTCAAAGCCGGTGGCGTCGAGGCGTTCGCGCACGTAAGCCTCGGAGTGTGCGAAGCGCTGGTGCGGGCCGACCATGTAGGCGCGGCCGGCGAGCTTTTCGGCGGGCAGAGTTTCCGAGGAGAAGATGAAGAGGCCGCCCGGTGTCAGGTTCTCGGCGGCGCCGAAGAACAGCGGCTCGAGACCGCCCAGATAGGGCAGGACGTCGGTGGCGGTGATGATGTCGAAGGGCTCTTCGTCATTGTCGTCGAGGAAGTCCTCGACCTCGGCGACGAACAGGGTCTCGTAGAGGTCCTTCTCATGGGCGATCTCGACCATGTTTTCCGAGAGATCGATGCCGGTCATCTCCTCGCAGAGGTCGCGCAGCGTGCCGCCGGTGAGACCGGTGCCGCAGCCGAGATCAAGCAGGCGCTTGAAGGGGCCGAGGTTCAGCGCCTGCAGGCGCTGGCGCACCAGCATCGGCACGTGGTAACCGAGCTGCTCGACGAGAACATCTTCGAAGACTTCGGCGTGCTGGTCGAAGAGGGTTTCGACATAGGCGTCTGGGGCCTTGGCCGGCGTCTCGCCACGGCCCATGGCGGCGATGCGCACGGCAGCGCCGCCGTGATCGTCGGGATCGATCGCCAGGACTTCCTCGTAGGCCTTGACGGCGGCATCGACGTCGCCGGCCTTTTCCAGCGCCAATGCGCGGTTATAGGCTTCCGCGAGTGCCTCTTCGTCGATCTTCTGGGCCATGTCTGCTCACCATCGTTCGTTTGTTGCCCTGCCTCTAAGGCGAGCGGCCCGGTTTTGCAATGGCGACGTTGATGGCGGCTGCTCAGTTGATGATGAACTCGCCTTTCAGTGCGCGCCATTCCGTGGCCGAGATCAGCTTGCGGTGAATGTAGCGCACCGAGTGCAGCGGTCCGTCCAGCGTCTCCTGCCAGAACTTCAGGAAGCTGCGCATTTCGGGAAAGTCGGGAGCAAGATCGTAATCCTGCCAGATGTAGGTTTGCAGGATCGCGTGATGATCCGGCATGCGGTAGAGGATCTGGGCCGTCGTCAGGCCGTAACCCTGAAGCTGTCTTTCCATGTCCTTGTGCATTTGATGCCTCGCTGTTCCCATTCGGCGCTTATTAGTGTCCGTTTAAATGAGAACATGACATGGTTACGCGAAGCTTGCGAAAAGGCTACAAGAAAATGGATATCATTATTTATTTTCAATAACTTGGCAGCTCTCCGTCGAGAGTGCTGCCAAGGGGCTCATCGTTTCAGGTGCCGCGTCAGGCGGCGCTCGATCCAGTTCCAGAGGTGCCTCAGGCTTTCGACCATGGCGAGATAGAAGATCGCCGCCCAGAGATAGGTCTGGTAGTCGAATGTGCGCGAAAAGGCGTAGCGCGTTTCACCCATGAGATCGAGCACGGTAATGATGGCGACGACGGCCGATCCCTTGATCAACAGAATGATCTCGTTGCCATAAGGGCGCAGCGCGACGATCAGCGCCTGCGGCAGCACGATCTTGCGGAAGGCGATGATCTTGTGGATGCCGAGCGAGGAAGCGGCCTCATGCTGGCCGCGCGGTACGCTCTCGATGGCGCCGCGCAGGATCTCGGCCTGATAGGCGGCGGTGTTGATGGTCATGGAGAACAGGCCGCAGTACCAGGCGTCGCGGAAGAACCACCAGAGGCCCACGGCTTCCAACTGCGGCCGGAACTGGCCGAGACCGTAGTAGATCAGGAAGAGCTGGGCGAGCAACGGCGTGCCGCGGAAGACGTAGACGTAGCAGAAGGCGAGCCCGTTGATGACCTTGTTCTTCGACATGCGGGCGAAGGCCAGGGGCACGGACAGGACGGCGCCGCAGACCACGGAGACGGCAACCAGCACGATCGTGGTCATCAACCCGTGCAGATAGCGCGGGCCGTAGCGGGTGAATTTCTCGACATCCCAGCCCTCGATGATCATGCCGATCAGCGCGATGGCGAGAATGATCCACAGGCCGACGACGAGACAGCCCATGACGCGGGCAAGCGTCAGCGGCTTATCGAGGTTTTTCGGGGCCGGCTGCGGGGGGATCAGGACCTCTGCGTGGCTCATCGGCTAATCTCCGAGCGCTTCGCCCAACGTTCGATATAGCGCAGGCCGAACGAGGAAATGATGGCAAGCCCGAGATAGATGCCGCAGGCCAGTGTGTAAAACAGAAACGCCTCCTTGGTGACCTTCACCGCAACGCCCGTCTGGCGCAGCACGTCGGCAAGGCCGATGATCGAGACGTATGAGGTGTCCTTCAAGAGGATCATCCAGAGATTGACGAGGCCGGGAAGGGCGATGCGCACCAGCTGCGGCAGGATGATCAGCACCATCGTGCGGCCGCGATGCAGGCCGAGCGCGTCGCCGGCTTCGTACTGGCCCTTCGGGATGGCGCGGAAGGCCGACAGGAGCACTTCCGAGCAATAGGACGAGAACACGACGGACAGAGCGATGACACCGGAGACGAAGGCGTTGATCTCGACGCGGCCGTCATAGCCCACCCAGGCGAGCAGCGACTGGAGCAGGATCTGCATGCCGTAATAGATGATGAACAGTGTCAGCAGTTCGGGCAGGCCGCGGAAGATGGTGGTGTAGATGCCGGCAGCAAGGCGTACCGCCTTTTCTTCCGATTGCTGGCCAAGCGCCACCATGAAGCCGATCAACAGGCCGATCGGGAGCGTCACGAGGGCGACGGCGACCGTGACCTTAAGGCCGGCGGCGATCTCATCGCCCCAGCCGGTGTCGCCACAGGCCAGAATCGTCGATTGGCCGAGCCATGTGAAAATGCCGACGGGTCCGCAAAGCGGGTCAAACACATATCCAATCCAGGTCCAGAGCGAACCCAGTGCGGAGGACAATCCGCCCATGCCAAGTTTCCCCTCGCGGCTTTTGCCGCCTTGATATTGCACTCTTTGTCAAACAAAAATGGCGGAAGGGCAAGCCTCCCGCCATCGCATTTGTTTCAGGACTACAGCTTATTCGGCGCCGTAGACGTCGAAATCGAAATACTTGTCCTGGATCTTCTTGTAGGTGCCGTCGGCACGGATCGCCGCGATCGCTGCGTTCAGCTTTTCGCGGAGCGGATCGCCCTGGCGAACAGCGATACCGGCGCCAACGCCGTTGATTTCCTTGTCGACCGGCAGGGTCGTGAGGATCTTGCAGCATGCGCCGGCGTCCGACTTGACCCACTGCGACAGAACGACGACGTCGTCGATAACGGCATCGACGCGGCCGTTTGAGATGTCGAGCTTGTACTCGTCAGCCGTCGGGTAGAGCTTCAGCTCGGTGTCGGCGAGGTGCTTTTCAGCGTAGTTGGCGTGCGTGGTCGAGGTCTGCGCGCCGATCGTCTTGCCCTTCAGGCCCGCAACGTCGGTGACGGTGGAGTCCTTCGGCACGGCGACTGCCGGCGGGGTGTTGTAGTACTTGTTGGTGAAGTCGACGAGCTTCGAACGCTCAGGCGTGATCGACATCGACGAGATGATCATGTCGAACTTCTTGGCGTTGAGGCCGGGGATGATGCCATCCCAATCGCTGCTGACGATGGTGCAGTCGGCCTTCATCTGGGTGCAGAGCGCGCGGGCGATGTCCATGTCGAAGCCGAGGAACTGGCCGCTTGCGTCAACATATTCGAAGGGCGGGTAGGTCGAGTCCGTACCGATGACATACTTCTCGCCATCGGCCATTGCCGAGCCCGCGAAAAGAGACATCGCGGCGATCGAGGCGGCTGCGAGAAAACGGGTGGAGATATGCATGTGAGTCCTCTCTGTTGGTTACCGCATGCCATCCCTTTGTTTTTTTGGTGGCATGAAGCAGGACGCTGCTTTGCAACGCCTTGCCGCGATAATCAAACCTTTTTTACGCGGATTGCAACTGCTTTCACTGCCTTGTCGTGCATCGCAACTATGGCGAAGCTGAACGTTTGCAGACCGTCATATTCATACCGGGTTAATGCGGCAATTCTTAAGACCATGGAACGAATCCTGGCGTGCTCAGTTTAGCAAGGCTTGTTTGCGTGCCGAAAAGAGACGTCGTTGCGAACGCGAAGAATAAACAAGGAACGAGGAAACCTTATGGGAATGAAATCCAGATTGTTTGCCAGCGCGGCCTTTCCGCTTTTGTCCCTGTCGCTTGTGCTGCCTCCGGCGCACGTGTTTGCGGCAGCGCCGAGCGTTGAAGAGGTCGGAGCAGGCCATCGGGCCGTCGCGGGCAGCGTCGAGGTCGCGCAGGATGCGACTTCCGAAGAGGAGCTCCTGAAGAAGCGTCAGCAGCAGGAACAGGAACAGCAGCAGCAAGCGCCGGCTGAAGCGCCGAAGGCCGCTGAACCTCCGGCTGAGCCGCCACCGGCACCCAAGCGCGAAGCACCCGCCGAAGCTCCTCCGGCTACCGCCGAACCGGCGCCACAGGCCGAAGCGCCTGCCGAGAAGCCGAGAAAGCGCCAGCCGGCAGCAGAGCAGCCTGCCGCTGAACCGCAGGCAGCCGAGCCCGCCCAGCAGGAAGCGCCCGCTGAAAAGCCGCGCCGCCAGAAGCAGCCCGCCGCCGAACAGCAGCAGGAGCAGGTAGCACCGAGCGCCGAGCAGCCGGCTGAAAAGCCCCGCAAGAAGCGCGACCAGCAGCCGCAGCAGGAAGAAGCCGCGCCGCAGCAGCAGCCCGCCGAGCAGGCCGCCCCACAGGCGGAACAGCCGCAGGCCGAGCAGGCGCAGCCCGAACAGGCAAAGCCGCCACGCAAGAACGGTAAGCCGGCCGCCGCCGAGGGCAGCGAACAGCCCGCAAAGCCACACAAGAAGCCTGCGGCCGAAGCACCGCAGGCCGAGCCTGCTCAAAAGCCGGCCGCGGAAACCGCGCCCGCAACCGAGCAGCCAGCTCCCGACAACGCCGCCAAGCCGCAGGAAGCACCTGCGGGCAAGGCGCCCGTTCCGGCTCAGCAGCCTGCAGAAGCGCAGCCCCAGCTGGCGCCCGGTCAGGCCAAGCCCGGCGAAGCACCCGCACAGCAGCAGGGCGAACAGGTTGCTCCCGGCCAGCCGGGCGCACCAGTCGGTCAGCCCGCCGATCAGGCCGGCCAGCCGCCGGCAGGTCAGCCACCCGTTGCCCAGACCGAGCAGCCGATCCCAGCTCCTGAGAAGGTGACGCCGCAGGAGCTCGAGCGCCGCAAGGAAATCGCCGCCGACCCGAGCAAGAGCACGGAGACTGTGGTTCTCCCGGTGCAGAACGGTGCAGCCGTTCTCGACAGCGACAAAGATGCGGATCGTTCCGGCGGTGTGCAGTCGCGTCGTGACCGCGACAAGCAGCGCGGCCAGGAGCAGCAGGTACGCGTGCCGAAGTCGGACGCCGACGCGCAGTTGGCGGCACCGGGTGCAGCCAAGCCTGCGCCCATCAAGATCGAGGCGATCACCGCCGAGCAGGGCCAGCGTCTGGACCAGCGTCCGCAATTTGCCCGTCCCGACGGTGCGAATTTCGGCCAGCGTGGTGACGACAACCGCGTCATCATCCAGTTCAACAACCAGACCTATGTTCGCCATGATGACGACAGCCGCTTCCTGCGCGACGGCGAGCGTCCGATCTACGAGCAGCTGCCGCGTGACCGCTATCGCGAGACGATCGATCGCGACGGCTACCAGATCGTGACTGTACGCAACCGCTACGGCGACATCATCCAGCGTTCGCGGATCGACAATCGCGGCCGCGAGCATGTGCTCTATTACACGCCTGACCTTTACGACAATCCCGACCGCGACTACTTCGAGGATCCGGGTGCCGATCTGCCGCCGATGCGCCTGCGCATTCCGCTGCAGGACTACATCATGGATACCAGCAGCGACGACAATCGCGACTATTACGACTTCCTGCGCGAGCCGCCGGTCGAGCCTGTCGAGCGTGTCTATTCGCTGAACGAAGTGAAGTATTCGGCCCGTATCCGCGACAAGGTTCGCCGTATCGACTTGGATACTGTGACCTTTGCGACCGGTAGCGCTGAGATCCCGATGAGCCAGGCGCGCAGCCTGCGCAAGGTGGCCGACGCGATCAACGAGGTGCTGAAGAAGGACCCGACCGAGACCTTCCTGATCGAAGGTCACACGGACGCTGTCGGCTCCGATCAGAGCAACCTGATCCTGTCTGACCAGCGCGCGGAATCGGTCGCCAACGTGATGACCGACGTCTACGGCATCCCGCCTGAAAACTTGGCGACCCAGGGCTATGGTGAGCGTTACCTGAAGGTCAACACGCAGGGACCGGAGCAAGAAAACCGCCGCGTCACCATTCGCCGCGTGACGGCGCTGGTGCGGCCGGTGGCCTCGCGCAACTAAGAGCGCGCAGCAGTATCGACAATGAGGAGGCCGCCGGGCGATCGGCGGCCTTTTTCGTTGCCGCAGGGCTTATTTCAGAGGCGGGAGAGCGACGGTTGCCGCGATGAAATCGGCGATGGCAAGCGTGTCGTCGAGGTCGAATACGGGCAGGGCATTGTCCGGCAGCGGATGATCGGCGGCGATGGCGACAATGTGGGGATCGCCTGACGCCAGCGGCTCGCGGTTTGCCGATTCCAGCCGGCGGGCCTCGATCTTCGGGATCGGCTCGCGCTTGTAGCCCTCGATGAGGACGAGATCGCAGGGGGCGATACGGGCGAGGATTTCCTCGAAGCTCGGTTCGGCCGCGCCGCGCAACTCATGCATGATGGCGTAGCGTGTGCCCGAGACGATCGTCACCTCATGGGCGCCGGCCTGCCGGTGGCGGTAGCTATCGGCGCCGACCTTGTCGATGTCGAAGTCATGATGGGCATGCTTGATCGTCGAAATCCGGTAGCCGCGGCGGGTGAACTCTTCGACGAGGCGAACCGCAAGCCCTGTCTTGCCCGAATTCTTCCAGCCGGAAATGCCGAAGATCTTTGGCCGTTCGGTCATGTCAGCACCTTCATCCAGCGCTCGGCCTCGGCGAGGTCATCGGGCGTGTTGACGTTGAAGAACGGGTCGAGCAGGGTTGCCCGCGTCGGGCGCAGCGGGAAGGCAACTTCCGTAACGTCATGCCGTAACAGGAAGTCGCGAACGCGGCGCTTCTCATCGGTTGCGATCCAGCTTTCGAGGTCGTCGGCAAGCGCCACCGGCCAGAGGCCGAAGACGGGATGGCTGCGGCCCTCGGAAGTGGCGATGGCGATCCGTTTGGGCGTGTCGATGGCCGCTGCCAGCCAGTCGACGAGATCGTGCGGGAAGAACGGGCTGTCGACGGAGACGGTTGCGACATGCGTGACGGCGGGCAGGCTTGCGCCGTGCGCCATGGCGGCGTGGATGCCGGCCATCGGGCCGGCCTTGCCGGGGACGATATCGGGAATGAAGGGGCGGTTGCAGCGATCGGGCGCGGCGTCGGCATTGACCGCGACGGAGATGACCTGCGGCGACAGCTGCTCGATGACGCGATCGAGCAGCGTTCGACCAGAAAGTGGAACGCCTGCCTTGTCGCGGCCCATGCGCGAGGAGCGCCCGCCGGCAAGCACGACGCCTGGAATGTTGGATCGGTCGAGCGTGAAGCCGCTCGCTGGGGAAATGATCGGGGGCTTGGCCATCAGACCGGTACTCTCGGTTCGGATTCCTGTGCGACCGGCGCGCCGCGCCCCTTGGCCTCACGATAGAAGGTGTAGAGCCCGGAGGCGATGACGATCGCGGCGCCGATCACGGTCCATGCATCCGGGATCTCGGCGAAGAACAACCAGCCAAGCAGGGCCGAGAAGATGAGGCTGGTATAACGCAGCGGCGCGACGAAGGAGATTTCACCGGTGCGCATGGCGACGATCACGGACTGGTAGCCGATGAGCACGAGGACCGCTGCCAGAACGATATGGGTCAGCGAGGTGGCGCTGACCGGGCGCCAGCCGCCGAGAAGCGGCGTCAGCAGCGCACCGAATATGGTGACGGACACAGCGGTGATTACCGTGATCATCAGCGAGGGAATGCTGGGATCGATGCCGCGTGTCGCCAGATCGCGACCGGCGGTCACCAGGACGCTTACGATGCAGATCAGGGCCGCGGCATTGAAGCCGTCGGCGCCGGGGCGGACAATAATCATCACGCCAGCCAGGCCGGCGAGAATGGCCAGCAGCCGGCGCCAGCCGACCGGTTCCCCGAAGAAGAGCACCGCACCGACGGTGACGACGAGCGGCAGGGACTGCAGGATGGCCGAGGCGTTCGCGATCGGCATCATGCCGAGCACGGTTATATAGGTGACCGCCGCCAAAATCTCGCAGCCGACGCGAAGCGCGACCATCGGCTCAAGAACGATCCGCCAAGAGCGCAAGGCTCCCATCCGCCGGGCGACGACAAAGACCAGGACACTGGTGAACAGACCACGCAGGCACATGATCTGGCCGGCATTCATCTCTGAAATCACGGATTTCGACAGGGCATCGCTGGCGGAAAAACCCGCCATGGCCGCCGTCATGTAGATTGCACCCTCAGTATTGCTCGACCGCGGCATTTAGAAATTCCGATTCCATCCCGCGGACTTCTTAGTGCCTGCCGCGTGCGATTGAAATCAAATCGGTGCCACACCCGAGATAATTCGATTGCGCAGTGCACAATGGCGCTACTTAACCTACCGCGCGCGGCGGGTCACCCGCCGGTGACGCTCATATGGCGGCTGACGGCGGGGCGGTTATGGGTGCGGTCGATGATGAAGTCGTG